>JBIQKU010000104.1:0-11925 GCA_044506225.1 Rubrivivax sp.
GCCGCAGCCGGTGCGGCTGTGGATTTGTGGACGATGCGCCTTCGGCGCACCGGCGAGCTTGCCGTGGACAACGCTGCGCGTTGCCCACCGCGCCCGCCTTCGCCCACAAGCTCCACAGCCTCGGCCATCAAGAACAACCGCGCCTGAGAACATACAAGGTATCGAAGTGCCTCTCGGCGCTCACCGCGCTTCGATACCTCAGCCCGAACGGGTCTTCCGAGGGCTCCTTCGATACCTCAGCCCGATCGGAACACCCCAGCCCGAACGGTTGCCGTTCCCCTAGCGCCAATCGATCCCGAACCCACCCCCCTTCGCCGACACCACCTTGCACGCATGCGGCTCGGCGAAATGCGTGGGAAACAGCCGCACGTCCCGGTCCACGCAGCCGTGCAGCAGGCGCAGCCGGGTTTCCAGCGCGCGGGCGCTGTCGTCGTCGAAGGTGGAGCCGACCTGCGGATACGGGATCTGGATGGGGTGGTGGATGACATCCCCGGTGAACAGCGCCTCGCGCCCGTCCACATGCAGCCGCGCGCAGGCATGGCCCGGCGTGTGGCCGGGCGAGGCTTCCACGCGCATCAGGTCGTCGATCTGGTGGCCGTCGTCCACCAGGTCGACGAGGCCCGCTTCGAGCACCGGCAGGATGCTGTCCTCGAACGCGCCTTCGTTCAGCGCGGTCGCGCGATAGCCCGCGTCGCGTGCATCCCAGCGGGCGAATTCGGTGCGCCCGAACAGGTAGCGTGCGTTCGGAAAGGTCGGCACCCAGCGGCCGTCCTCGAGCCGCGTGTTCCAGCCGATGTGGTCGGCATGGAGGTGGGTGCAGAACACGACGTTGATGTCCTCGGGGCGCAGGCCGATGGCCGCCAGGCGTTCCAGCCAGGGCGCGTTGCGCATGTGGAAGCTCGGCACCGCATGGCGCACCTTGTGGTTGCCCACGCAGGAATCGATGAGCACGTTGTGCCGCCCGGTGCGCACCACCCAGCTGTGCACGCTGGTGCGCAGCTTGTCGGCCTCGGGCAGGAAGAAGTGCGGCAGCAGCCAGTCGCGCTGCGCCTCGAGCATCCAGCGCTCGATGTTGGGAAACATGCCCTCGGGCACGAAGCCGGGGCCGAGGTAGTCCTCGACCCGGTCGATGCGCACGGTGCCGTACTGGAAAGTGGTCATGGCGGAAGTGAAACGGACCCGGATGCGTCACGCAACCGGGTCCTGTCGGAAGGGCGAGAAGCGCGGCGCGCCGGCCGTCAGTTCTGGTTGAGCACGAAGCGGCCGTCCTTCACGGTGGTGAGGAAGATCGAACGCTGGTCGAGGCCCAGGTGGTCCTGCGGGCTGAAGGTGAAGATACCGCTGACCGCGTGGTAGCTCTCCAGCGACTCGATCGCGTCACGCAGTGCGAGGCGTGCGGCGTCGAGGTCGGTCGGCACGGCCTGCTTCTGGCTCATGTTGCCGTAGGCGGTGGAGATCATGCGCACCGCGTCCCAGCCGTAGCCGGCGAAGATGTCGGCCTTGCCCTCGCCGTAGGCCTCGTCGAACACCTTGGCGAATTCGTTGAGCGCGGGCGCCATCGGGTGGTCGGCCGGGAACTGCTTGTAGACCTGGATCGGCCCGACCGCGACGATCGTGCCTTCCACCGCCGCCTTGCCGACGTTGATGAAGCCCTGGTTGGCCGAGCCGCCCGACTGGTACACCAGGCCGCGGTAGCCGGCGCGGTGCAGCGCCGCCTGGGCGAGCGAGGCCGAGGGCGGGATGGCATGGAAGTACACCGCGTCCGGGTTGCCCTGGCGCACGCGCAGCGCCTGCGAGGTGAAGTTGGTGTCGGTGCGGGCGAAGCGCTCGGCGGCCACGACCTCGAGGCCGCGCGCCTTGGCTTCCTTCTGGAACTCGATCCAGCCACCTTCACCGTAGGAGTCTTCCAGACCCATGAAGGCGACGCGCTTGACGTTGCGCTCGAGCATGTCTTCCATGACACGCACCACGGTCAGGTTGTCGGTCACCGCGGTCTTGAACACGAACTGGCGCTCGCTCACCGGCTCGACGATGCTCGACGCCAGCGCCAGCGAGATGGTGGGCACCTTGGCGCGCTGCACCGTCGGGATGATGGCCATCGAGTTCGGCGTGGTCGAGCAGCAGATCACCGCATGGACCTGGTCTTCCTGGATGAGGCGGCGCACCGCGTTCACCGCCTTGGTCGGGTCGGTCGCGTCGTCGTAGGTGACGATCTTGACCTTGTAGGGCAGCTTGTCGGCCGCCAGGCGCTGCTCGACGACCTTGATCGCATTGGCCGCGTTCACGCCGAGCGACGAGGCGCCGCCGGTGATGGAGATCACCGCGCCGATGCGCAGTTCGGGCACCTGCTGGGCATGAAGGGGAAGGTGCGCGGCTGCGCTGAGGCCGATGACCACGGCAGCACGGCGCGCCAGACTCGAGATGTTCACCATGAAGGTCTCCTGATGTAGGGGGCGTGCGGCGAGTGTGGGCGAAGGGCAGGTGTCGCGATGTATCGCGCGATACATTGGCCCGGCCGCCAAGGGTTCGACCCGAGTCCGCCCGGCCGCCTGCGGGCCGCCATGCCGGCGCATTGGTATCGCGGGATACAGCGTTACTCGACGCATCGGTCGATGATCGATCGCATCGTCATCAGTCGGGTCGCATCGAATGCCTGGAGGCCTCGCGTGAAATTCCTTTGTCGCACAGCCATCGCCGCCGCGTGCGCGCCGATGTTGGTGGCCGCGGGCCCGACCCCGCGCGTCTTGCAGGAGCGCTGAACCATGGACCTGTACACCGCGTCCTTCCTCCTGGCCGACGGGCTGACCAATGGTGCCGTCTACGCGCTGGTGGGCGTGAGCCTGGTGCTGATCTACACCACCACGCGTGTGGTGAACATCGCGCAGGGCGAGTACGTCACCTTCGGCGCGCTGACGCTGGCGAGCTTCGTCGAAGGAAGCATCGCGCCCGTCGTGTGGGTGGTGGGCATCGGCGGCGCGGTCAGCCTCGCGCTGGACCTGCGCCAGGCCGTGATCAACCGGCGCAGCCTGCTGCGGCCGGTGCTGCAGTACGCGGCCATCGGCCTGGTGCTGGCCGGCCTCACCGTTGCCGCGTGGAAGACGCAGTCGCTCGCGCTGCAGATGCTGGCGGCGCTCGCGCTGGTGTCGGCGCTCGGCCCCATCGTCTACCGGCTCACGGTGGAGCCCAAGCCGGGCAGCGCCATCGTGGTGCTGGTGATCATCGGCGTGGGCGTGTCCATGATCATGCATCCCATGGCGCTGCTGCTGTGGGGCCCCGACCCGCGCGCCGTGCCGGCCATCAGCGATGCACGCATGGCCATGGGCCCGCTGGACATCGCCTACCAGTCGCTGTTCGTGATGGCGGTGTCCATCGTCGCGGCGCTGTCGCTGTTCGCCTTCTTCCGCTTCACGCTGCTCGGCAAGGCCTTGCGCGCCGCCTCGGTCAACCGCGAAGGCGCGCAGTACTGCGGCATCCCGGTGGTGCTGGCCGGGCGGCTGAGCTTCTTCCTCGCTGCCGCGCTGTCGGGCGCGAGCGGGCTGATGCTCGCGCCGCTGGTGAGCGCGCATTACGAGATGGGCTTCATCGTCGGCCTCAAGGGCTTCGTCGGTGCGGCCATGGGCGGCATCGTCAACTACCCGCTGTCGGTCGCCGGCGTGGTCATCGTCGGCGCGCTGGAGTCCTTCGCCTCCTTCCTGAGCAGCTCCTACCGCGACGCGCTGGTCTTCGCGCTGGTCATTCCCATCATGCTGTGGCGCAACCGCTATGCGCAGGAAGATCTCGATGAACACTGAAACCCGAACCGTGCGCACGCCGATGCCCACGCGCCGCGAGCCCTGGGTGCTCGCGGCGCTCGCGCTGCTGGGCCTGGTGCTGATCTCGCAGCTGTCCACCTATTACGTGGGCCTGCTCGCGATGGTGGGCATCAATGCGCTGGTGTGCATCGGCCTGTCCTTCGTGCTGGGCACCGGCCAGGTGTCGCTCGGCCATGCCGCCTTCGTCGGCGTGGGCGCCTACACCTGCGCCATCCTGTCACGCGACCACGGCGTGCCCACGCTGCTGGCGATCCCGATCGCGGTGCTGCTGTGCATGGCGGTGGCCTATGTGCTCGGGCGCATCACGCTGCGGCTCAAGGGCCATTCGCTGCCGCTGGCCACACTCGCCTGGGGCGTAGCCATCTATGTGTGCTTCGTCGCCGCCACCGACCTCACCGGCGGCGCCTCGGGCATGGCGGACATCCCGGCGCTCAACTTCTTCGGCGTCACGCTCGAGACGCATGGCATCACGCTGCTGACCTGGTTGTGCGTGGGCCTGGTCTACATCGCCTACCGCCGCATCTACCGCGGGCGCGTCGGGCGCATCGCCAAGGCGATCCGCGCGCAAAGCACGATGGCCACGGCCTTCGGGGCCGACGTGGCGGCGGTGAAGATGAAGGTCTTCGTGCTGTCGGCCGCGCTCGCGGCGCTGGCGGGCTGCCTGCTGGCGTTCTACATGCGCTTCCTGAGCCCGACCTCGTTCGCCATCGGCGCGTCCTTCAACTACCTCATCATGGTGGTGCTGGGCGGCGCGGCGCATCCGGTGGGCGCCATCCTCGGCGCGGTGGTGTTCGTTGCGATGGAGCTCGGCGCCCAGCACCTGTTCGCCAATGTGTTGGGTGTGCCGGGGCAGATGGAGACCATGCTGTTCGGCGCGGTGCTCATCATCATGCTGCTGCGCTGGCCCGATGGCCTGCTCACCTGGATCAAGCCGCGCGACGAGGTGTTCGCCGCGCCGCCGGCCGATGCCGCCGCGCTGCCGCAGGTGGCCGATGCGCGCGCGCCGATCAAGCGAGTCGACGTGGACCAGGTGACCAAGCGCTTCGGCGGCCTGCACGCGCTCAGGGGCGTGAGCGTGAGCGTGCCCACCGGCCAGATCACCGGCCTCATCGGCCCCAACGGCGCGGGCAAGTCCACACTCTTCAATGCGGTGACGGCGGTGGCGCCGGCCACCACCGGCGAGGTGCGCATCGACGGCACGCCGCTGCCGCGCTTCGCGCGCGATGTCATCCGCACCGGCATGGCGCGCACCTTCCAGCACGTGCAGCTCGTGCCCGAGCTCACCGTGCTGCAGAACGTGATGATCGGCGGCTACATCGACGGCCGCGCCGGCCTGCTGTCCTCGGCCCTCGGCCTGGACCACAAGGAAGAGGCGGTGATGGCCGAGCGCGCCCGCGTGGCGCTCGACCAGGTGGGCCTGCTCGAGGCGGCCGACCGCCCCATCGGCAGCCTGCCGCTGGCCAGCCAGCGCCTGGTGGAAGTGGCGCGTGCGCTGATGTCGCGCCCGGACGTGATGCTGCTGGACGAACCGGCCGCCGGCCTGCGCGCCGGCGAGAAGGCGCAGCTGGTGGCGCTGCTGAAGTCGCTGCGCGACGAACGCGGCATGGCCATCCTGCTGGTCGAACACGACATGGAGCTGGTGATGAGCTGCGTGGACCACATCTTCGTGCTCAACCACGGCGCGCTGCTGGCCGAGGGCGACCGCCGGCAGATCCAGACCAACCCGGCCGTGCTGTCGGCCTACCTGGGAGCCGAGGCATGACGGATACGGTGCTCGACGTCAGGAACCTGTGCGTGGGCTACGGCCCCGTGACGGCAGTCGACGACATCAGCTTCGAGGTGAAGACCGGCTCGCTGGTCACCCTCATCGGCGCCAACGGCGCGGGCAAGACCACGCTGCTGCGTGCGCTCATGGGCAGCCTGCCGGCGCGCAGCGGCTCGGTGCGGCTGGACGGCGTGGAGCTGGGCCAGCTGCCGGTGGAAGAACGTGTGCGCCGCGGCATGTACCTGGTGCCCGAGAAGCGTGCGCTCTTCGCCTCCATGAAGGTGGAGGACAACCTGCGGCTCGGCGCCTTCGCCAAGCGCCGCCGGCTGGATGTGGAGCGCAACCTCGAGCGCATCTTCACGCTGTTCCCGGTGCTCGAGGAGCGCCGCGAGCAGCAGGCCGGCACGCTGTCGGGCGGCGAGCAGCAGATGGTGGCCATCGGCCGCGCGCTCATCGCCGAGCCGCGTGTGCTGCTGCTGGACGAGCCGTCCATCGGCCTGGCGCCGCTCATCGTGCAGCAGATCATGGAAGTGGTGGTCGAGCTCAAGCGCAGCGAGAAGCTCACCGTCATCCTGGTCGAGCAGAACGCACGGCTTGCGCTGCGTGCGGCCGACGATGCCTATCTCATCGAGGTGGGCCGGGTGGTCAAGCGCGGCAGCGGCAGCGAACTCGCCAACGACCCCGCGCTGCTGCGCAGCTACCTCGGGGCCGCAGCGCCCGAGACGGCCCACGCGTCCTGATGCCGAGATGAACCCGACCATGTTGCTGCACCAACAATCCTTCGACAGCCTGCGGGCGCTGTACCGAAGCGGCGAGCTCTCGCCAGTGGAGGTTGCCGACAGCGCCTTGCGCCATGCGCAGGCCGTCAACGAATCCCTCAACGCGCTGGCCGTGCTGGACCGCGACCGCGCGCTGCGTGCGGCCGAGCAGTCGCAGACACGCTGGCGCTCGGGCACGCCGTTCGGCCCGCTGGACGGCATGCCGGTCACGGTCAAGGAGTTCGCCGCGGTCGAGGGCTGGGCCACGCGCCGCGGTTCGGCCGTGACCAGCGGCGAGCCGGCCGCGGCCAGCACCATGTTCGTGCAGCGCCTGCTGCGCGCGGGCATGACGCCGCTGGGCAAGACGCGCGCGCCCGAGTTCAACTGGAAGGGCGTGACCGACAGCCCGGCCTTCGGCATCACCCGCAACCCTTGGGACACCCGGCTCACGCCGGGCGGCAGCAGCGGCGGCTGTTCGGCGGCGGTGTCCGCGGGCATCGTGCGCGTGTCGCTCGGCAGCGATGCGGGCGGCTCGGTGCGCATTCCTGCGGCCTTCACCGGCCTCATCGGCCTGAAGCCGTCCTTCGGCCGCATCCCGGCGAGCCCGCTGCCCTCGGCCTTCTCGCAGGTGGTGCACACCGGCCCGATCGCGGCCAGCATGCGCGACCTGGCCGAGGTGATGCAGGCCGTGGCCGGCCCGTCGGGGCGCGACTGGACCTCCTTCACCGGCACGCTGCGCGACGACGTGCAGGCGCTGTCGGACAGCGCCACCGGCCTGCGCATCGGCGTGCTGGACGCGGGCCGCTGGTCGTCCAGCTGCGAGACGGTGCGCCGCGGCATGGCCGAGGTGCAGGCGCTGATCGAGGGCGCGGGCTTCGTGATGAAGACGGTGGACTTCGACGTGGCCGCCGCCTCAGCCGCGGGCGAGGTGTTCTACCGCGTCGGCTGCGAAGCCGCGGTGCGTGCCGTGGCCGTGGCCGACCATGGCCGCCTGGACCCGGCGCTGCTCGCCTTCGTGAAATCGGTGCAGGGCATGACGCTCGCCGACTACCTCGAGGCCTGCCGCGTGCGCGACCTGCATGCGAACGCGCTGACCACACTGTTCGACGAGGTGGATGTGCTCATGTTGCCCACGCTGCCCATCCTGCCTTTCGAGGCCGGGCGGCTCACGCCAGCGGGCTGGCCGAGCGACGACTGGATGTCGTGGAACCCGTTCACGCCGGCCTTCAACATCGCCCAGGTGCCGGCGCTGGCCTACCCGGTGTGGCCCGAAGGCAGCGCGCTGCCGGCAAGCGTGCAGTTGGTCGCGCCGCGCTATCGCGACGACCGCCTCATCACGCTGGGCGCGTGGCTGGAGCAGCGGCTGCCGGTGCGCCTGTCGCCGCTGGCCGCTGCGGCCTGAGGAGCCCTGGGTGTATCGACCGATACAGACCGCGGCGACGCCCATCCGGAGAATTTCAATCGTTCGTTCGATGCCGTGCTGATGCCGCCTCCTGGCGCCGCGATGCACCGCAGGACATGACCAGGAACCCACCGCCATGACCGACTCTTCCGCCCTTCGATTCAACATCCTGCGCCTGGGCTACATGGAGTTCCAGGTCACCGACCTCGAGCGGGCACGCGACTTCTATGTCGACGTCATCGGCCTCTTCGAATCGGCGCGCACGGACGATGCGGTCTACCTGCGGGCCACCGAGGACCGCGAGCACCACTGCATGATCCTGCGCCGCGCACAGCGCCCGGGTGTGGGCCACTTCGCGTTCAAGGTGGCCGGCGAGCCGGATCTCGATGCGCTGGAAGCCAAGTACCGAGGCCTCGGCTGCGCGACGCGCTGGTATGCGCCCGGCGAGCGCCTTGCCATGGGCCGCACGCTGCTGGTGCAGGACCCGCTGGGCTTTCCGGTGGCGTACTACGCGTCCATGGGACCGGTGGAATGGCTGCTGCAGAAGTACCACCTGCACCGCCACGGCGTGCCCACGCGGCTGGACCATGTCAACGTGCTCACGCCCGATGCGCAACAGGGCTACGAGTGGTACGTCAACGAGCTCGGCTTCAGCCCGGCCGAACTCACCGAATCCGACCCGCCCGAAAAGCGCATCTGGGCCAGCTGGCTGTACCGCAAGTCCACGGTGCACGACATCGCGGTCATGACCGGCAACGGCCCGGCGGTGCACCACGTCGGCTTCTCGGTGCTCGAGCCCATGGGCGTGATCCGTGCCTGCGACGCACTGGCCGGCGCGGGCTATGCCGACAACATCGAACGCGGCCCGGCGCGCCACGGCATCTCCAACGCCTTGTTCGTCTACGTGCGCGATCCCGACGGCAACCGCTTCGAGCTCTACACCGGCGACTACCTCACCACCGACCGCGACGCCGCCCCGGTGCGCTGGAACGTCAACAACCCGCGGCGCCAGACGCTGTGGGGCCCGCCGCCGCCGCGCCGCTGGTACGAGGAGTCCATGAGCGTGGCCTCCATCGAGACCGGCGAGGTGATCGAACCCCAGCCCGCGCTGCTGCGCGCCGTGCCGGCCTACGTCGACTGACGCCCCGGCCGCCCACCTCCTTCGTCGAAGCCCCTGCCATGTCCCGACAGATCATCGTTCCTCCCACCGGCCTGCTGCCGCACCGCCCGTACTCGCCGGCCGTGCGTGCCGGCCACATGCTTTACGTCTCGGGCCACACCGGCTCCGACCCGGTGACGCGCGAGATCCGCAGCGGCATCGAGGCGCAGACGCGCCAGGCCTTCCGCAACCTGCAGGACGTGGTCGAAGCCGCCGGCGCGCGCATGCAGGATGTGGTGAAGGTCAACATCTTCATGACCGACATGGCCGCCGACATGGAAGGCATGAACAAGGTCTTCCGCGAGGTCTTCCCCGAGGCGCCGCCGGCGCGCTCCACGGTCGGCGTCGCGCATCTGGCACGACCCGGCCTGCTGCTGGAGATCGAGCTCGTGGCCATGCTGCCGCAGGAGGCCACGGCATGAGCGCGCCGCGCACCGTCACGCTGCCGGGCGCGACGCACAACCTGCCGTTCTCGCCGGCGCTGGTGTGGGAGAACCTGGTCTTCGTCTCCGGCCAGGTCGGCAAGGACCCGGTGACCGACGCCTTCGAGCCCGACATCGCCGCGCAGACGCGCCAGACGCTTTCCAACATCAAGGCGCTGGTCGAGGCGGCCGGCACCACGCTGGACAAGACGCTGCGCATGACGATCTACATGACCGACATGCAGAACGAATTCGCCGCGATGAACACGGTGTTCAAGGAGTTCTTCGCCGGCGCGCTGCCGGCGCGCTCCACCGTGGGCATTTCGCACCTGGCCAAGCCCGGGCTGAAGATCGAGATCGATCTGGTGGCCTACAGAGATTGACGCGCATTCCATGATCAAGCACCTCATCGACGGACGCGAGGTCGAGAGCCCTCGCACCTTCGAGAACCTGAACCCGGCCACCGGCGAGGTCATCGCCGAGGTCGCCGCCGGCGGCCCGGCCGAGATCGACGACGCGGTCACCGCCGCGAAGAACGCCTTTCCCGCCTGGGCCGGCCTGCCCGCCAAGGAGCGCGCGCGCATCATGCGCCGCTTCGGCGACCTGATCGCCCAGCAGGTGCCCGAACTCGCCACGCTCGAGACCGACGACACCGGCCTGCCGTTCCACCAGACGCGCCACACGCTGATCCCGCGCGCGGCCGACAACTTCCATTTCTTCTCGGAAGTGGCGACCCGCCTGGATGGCAAGACCTATCCGGTGGACCGCAGCATGCTGAACTACACGCTGCTGCAACCGGTGGGCGTGTGCGGCCTGATCTCGCCGTGGAACGTGCCCTTCATGACGGCCACGTGGAAGGTGGCGCCGTGCCTGGCGCTCGGCAACACCGCGGTGCTGAAGATGTCGGAGCTGTCGCCCATGACGGCCGACATGCTCGGTCGCATCGCGCTCGAAGCCGGTGTGCCCAAGGGCGTGCTCAACGTGGTGCACGGCTTCGGCCGCGACGCCGGCGAAGCGCTGGCCGTGCACCCGGACGTGCGCACCATCTCGTTCACCGGCGGCACCGCCACCGGCCGGCGCATCACGAGCGTCGCCGGGCTCAAGCGGCTGTCGCTGGAACTCGGCGGCAAGTCGCCGGTGCTGGTGTTCGACGATGCCGACCTCGAGCGTGCGCTGGACGCGGCGCTGTTCACCATCTTCTCGATCAACGGCGAACGCTGCACCGCGGGCTCGCGCATCTTCGTGCAGTCGTCGATCTACGACCGCTTCGCACGCGAGTTCGCCGAACGTGCGAACCGGCTCATCGTCGGCGACCCGCGCGACGAGGCGACCAACGTGGGTTCGATGATCTCGCGCGCGCACTGGGAGAAGGTGACCGGCTACATCGAGATCGGCCGCAACGAAGGCGCCACCGTCGCCGCCGGCGGCGGCGTGCCCGAGCACCTGCCCGAGCGCGTGCGCCGCGGCAACTTCGTGCGCCCGACCGTGCTCACCAATGTGCACAACCGCATGCGCGTGGCCCAGGAAGAAATCTTCGGCCCGGTCGTCTGCCTCATCCCCTTCGACACCGAGGAAGACGGCCTGCGCCTGGCCAACGACGTGAAGTACGGCCTCGCGTCCTACATCTGGACCCAGGACATCGGCCGCGCCCACCGCCTGGCCGCCGGCATCGAAGCCGGCATGGTGTTCATCAACAGCCAGAACGTGCGCGACCTGCGCCAGCCCTTCGGTGGCATCAAGGAATCCGGCATCGGCCGCGAAGGCGGCGACTTCAGCTTCGAGGCCTTCTGCGAGGTGAAGAACGTGTGTGTGTCCTTTGGGAGTCACCACATTCCGAAGTGGGGGGTGGGCTGAGACTTGGGGCGACAGGCTCGCGCTGGTAAGCCTCGCGACGTTGGGCGACGAAGACGCCTGGAAACCCGTTCGCGCTGGGCCCGTCGAAGCGCTCCCCGCGCCATCCCGATCGCCCCACCGGCCCGTACGCGCCGGTCATGAAGACCCGTTCGCGCTGAGCTTGTCGAAGCGCTCACCCATTCCAACCGGATCGCGCTGAGGTATCGAAGCGCTGGCCGCACCAACCCGTTCGTGCTGAGCTTGTCGAAGCACATTGCGCGAAAGGCGGTCAGATGAGTTGGAGGTCGCCCGTTCTCCACCAAGCCGGGTCTCGCCCCGGCAGGCGAGTTACCTTTCTTGCTTGCCCAAGAAAGGTAACCCAAAGAAGGGCACCCCGACGGAGGCGGTCCGCTGCGCGGACTGCTCTGCGGTGCTCGGTCTTTGGCGCTCGCGCAAAACTCGCTTCGTTCGCTTCGCTCACTGCGCTCAATCAGTTGCGCGAAGTCAGAAGTGCAGGGGCGCTTGGGCGCCCTGCGCCAAAGCCCTGCGCGTCCACGGCTTGGCTCGCAAGCCAAGCGGGCTACGGCGGGAGAAGGCCGCGCAGGCGGCCCTCTCTTTTCCGCCTTCGCCCTCGACGCCTCCCACGGGGGAATACCACACGCCTCGCTTCGCATCGGCGTGAACTTCCGCGTGCCGTCCTGGAGCGACGCCCGCATTGGGGCGATGCGAAGCGAGCCGTATCGCCCTCCCGTAGGCGTTGGCGAGAAGCGCAGG
>JBIQKU010000105.1:0-11839 GCA_044506225.1 Rubrivivax sp.
AGCTCGGCCTTGCGGACCATGAGCCTCTGACGCTCGGCCTCGTGCTGGTAGGTGCGTACCAGGCTCGCGGAGGTCACGTTGGTGTGCTTGCGCGGCGCGTTCCTGGCCACCGACCGGCCGAGTGTCTGCCGCCGCTCGATGATCCTGCGCGCCTGCAGCAGCTGGCCGCCACGCAGCTGGCCACTCTCGTAGGCTTCCTGCAGCGCGGCCTGGACGTCCTTGTCGTTGGCACCGGCCCCGGCGATGGTGAGCGCGGCGTTCAGCGGAATGCGCCCCTGCTGGACGGCCACCAGCAGCCGTTCCTCACCGGTCTCCAGCAGGTGCAGGATGCCGTAGACGTAGTCGGGCGTGAGCCCGGTCTTCTTCGCGATGGTGCGCCGGTCATAGCCCTGCTTCTTGAGCTGCTCGATCCCGGCCAGCAGCTCCAGCGGTCGCCCCTGGCGCCGGGCGATGTTCTCCGCCAGGCTCATGATGACGGCGTCCTCGTCGCCGACATGAACCACCATGGCCGGGATCTCGGACTGTCCCATCGACTGGAACGCCTTGAGGCGACCTTCGCCGCAGATGAGCAGGAAGTGCACGCCCTCGACATCGGCGCGCGGCGTGACCGTGACCGGTTTCTTCAGGCCCAGCGCCCGGATGTTGCCGACGATTTCCTCGAAGACCCGGCCGTTGCGGTCGCGGGGATTGAGCACCCGGATGCGGTCGATCGGGATCATCTGCAACTCGCCGCGTGGGTGCTGACGGTTCATGCGGCCCTCCGGAACCTGGCGCGCTCGGCCATGCGATGCAGGTAGTCGAGCGTGTCGAACCGGTAGCTCTCGAACTCGACGCCGTTGTGGTCAGCCAGGCTGATCCTCGGCAACCCGAAATCCAGGCGCGGCAGCAGGTAGTAGTCGAGGATCGAACGGTTCTCGGGCGCGAGCCGCACCGCAACAGTGATGTCCGGTGCCAGGCTGGTGTCGAAGCGGACCTTCCATCGCCTGCGTCCGTCGTCGTGGCTCTGGCAGCGCGACAGGACGAGCGACACGGTGAACTCGCGGTTGACCTCCAGCAGGTCCGTCGCGGGATCGCGCACAAGCGTGCCGCCGAGGTTCTCGATCTCGCGCTCGGTGCGGGCGATCACCTCGGGATGCATGCGGCGCAGGAACTTGTTCACCTCGAGGAACTGGTAGTCCCGGTCCGGGGTGAAGCCCACCGCCTTGTAGGCCCGGATCAGGCTGCCGAAGCGATGGATGTACGCGGCGGCCGACGGCATGCCTTCGGCCTCGTCGATGATCAAGCCGGACAGGAACCCGCGCCGCTGGAACAGGCCGCGCAGCTTCTCGAGCAGTTCCTCGTCGCTGAAGCGGCGTGCGCGCGCACGGATGATCCCCTGCGCGGTGTAGAACGCCTCCGGTGTCACCACGGGCGCGAACGCGCTGTCCTTGCGGATCCACATGTCGGGCTCGTTGACCACGCGCAGCTTCTTCAGCTTGAACGAGACCCGGTTGTAGACGTTGTTGCCGATGTACTTCTCGTTCGTCAGGACCTCCCGCACGGTGGCGCGGGTCCAGCCGCGACCGACGTCGGTGACGATGCCTCGCTCGTTCAGGCGTCGGGCGATCTCCAGCTCGTACAGGCCTTCGTCGATGAACCAGCGGTAGATGTCGCGCACGACCTGGACCTCGGCGTCGGGGCCGGGCGTCAGGATCACCCGATCGGTCTGCAGGCTCTTGTGCTCGCCCCGTGCGAGCTCGCTCTTGACGTTGCCGGCCTGGTCGACCAGGACGCGCCGAAGGCCGAATCCGGCGGGGCCGCCTTGCCGGAACCCCAGCTCGATGAGCCGGCACTGACCGGCGAACACCTTGGCCGACAGTTCGCGGCTGTACTCGCCCGCCATGGCGCGCTTGACCCCCTTGACGATGGTCGACACCGGCGAGCCGTCGTTCTCGAACTGCTCGGCGCAGTAGCAGACCTGAATGCCGGCGCGCCGGCAGATGTACTCGTAGTAGGCGCTTTCGTCGGCGTCCTGGAACCGGCCCCAGCGGCTGACGTCGTAGACCAGGATCATGTTGAAGTCCGCCTGGCCGGCCTGGACGTCGTGCAGCAGTCGCTGCAGCGCCTCGCGTCCGTCGATCCTCAGACCGCTTTTCCCCTCGTCGGCGTACGTCCGGACGATCTCGATGCCACGTCGGGCCGCGTACTCCCGGATCTTGTCGGCCTGGTTCTCGGTCGAGTACTGCTGGTGCTCGGTGGACATGCGAACGTACTGCGCCGCCCGGAAGGTCCTGGTTCGTGCTTCGCAGGCCTCTACGTCTTCTGGCTGCATGGCCTTCTCCCGCTCAAGGAGCGACACCGACGCGCGCTGGGGACTGCGGTGTGCGGCTGGTCGGGCTGGCGCCGACCTCTCTTCGCCGAATGCCGCCGCGACCGCAAAGCTGCGCAGTCGGGACATTAGGCGCCTGGCATGGCCGCGGCTATCGAGTCCTCTGTTTGCACGCGTCCATGTTTGCAATCAGCCGGCGCACACGTCATCGTGAGCTCGATCCGCCAGGTCCTCGAGGTGCCTTCTGGCCCGGCCGTGCGGATCTCCATCCAGCAGAGACCCGCGTCAGGATCGGCGCCGCAAGATGACGCGTCACTTGTTGCACGCGCGGCCCGGAACGCGCCGAGCAGGGCGCCGGAGCGCTGGCGCTGACGATAGGTTTGCCAGTAGTCTGGGTGGCGGGCGTGCCACGCTCGCTGAGCCGCCAGTTGGTTCGCACGGTAGTCGGGGTCGGTCTTCAGCTTGCCCTTGTTCCATCGCCGGCGCCGTTCGCGTTGGCATTCCGGCGCGGAGCAGTAGGTCTGCTTCGGCGACTGTGACCGGACCGCGAAGACTTGGGCGCATGAAGCACAGACCATCTGGGCCATGACTGCTCCTCGGGGATCTGGCGTCACGACAGGACAGCCGCTGCCGGATCGCGCGGGAGACCTCACCAGGCTGCCGACGGCTCAGCGCGTTGCTGCGAGCCCGCGCAAGACTTTGCTCCTCTTCACGACGCGAAGTACCTGCCTGCAGCAGGCAGCTCGCGGGGGAAGGTCGATGGACTCGCTGCCGAGTCGAGTGGGCGACGGAAACATGCTCCCTGCAGCAGCGGCCGCCAGCGAACGCGCCTGCGCAGTTTCGCCAGAGCAGTCATTGACCTGGCTCTCGCGCTGATGCACATTTCAGTCAGCGCCGCGCCTTGCGTGTAGCAACCACAAGCGCGCCGACGCGATCAAGTTCATCCGAACCAGCGAGCTCAGGCCTTCTTCAGGCCGGACCATGGGCGGCACCGCCATACGCGGGCAGCCCGGACCGCGGGTTCGCGAGGTGACCGGGAGCGAATTCTCGGTTTATGCCCCGGAGCGTCTCAGCTTTTGGTCGGCAGCCTCGCCTAAGTCGTTGATCCGCAAGGGGCCCGATTCTCGGGTTATGACTCCCTCTACAGTTTGCGTACGGCAACGGCTCAGCCGGCCTGTCGTCTGCGCGCGATTGACAGCGTGCCGCCAGCGAGCGCTATGTTCGAACCGCCGGCAGCCGCGACGCGAACATCCCACAGCCGCTGAGCGGAATGAGCAGTCGGTGCGTTGCGCGGGTCGCTGCCACGTAGAACAGCCGGGCCTCTTCTGCCTCGTCCCGCCCATCTTCGGGCATCTGGCCTACCCCCGATAGCGCCACGACCGGGAATTCCAACCCCTTGCTGACGTGCATGGTCAATACCTTGATCGTGTCTGCGAGCGGGTTGAAGGTACCTGACCCCTTTCGCACCTCGTGCGGCAGCCCCCGGAGCCGCAGAATGGTCGCGCAGCGTTCCATCTCGCTGTAGTGGCGGCAGATGATGGCCATGTCGTTCCATGCGTAGCCTTCCTGGTGGGCCGCGCTCAGCAGATCGGCGATCTTGAGTGCCTCATCTCGCAAGCTTGGCAGTCGGATGACGACAGGCTCGTGCCCGTCGCGGCCGCAACTGACGGGACGCACAAGTGGCACACCGTCGTCGGCACTGTCTTCTGCCCGAAGCAGATCTGCCGCGACCATGCTGGCGGTCTGCAGGATCTGCCGCGTGTTGCGGTAGTTGATCTTCAGGATCGTTGTGCGCCCCTGGGCCTGGATCCCAAGGCTCTTGAAGCTGAACTGCTGTGCGCGTCGCCGCTGATAGATGCTCTGCGCATCATCGTAGAGCAGGAGCAGACTGTTGGTCGCAGGGTCGACCACGCACTTCACAAAGTCGTCGCGAGAACGCAATTGGTGCAGCGGCCCCATCTCGTGCCACCCGATGCTCACGATGGAAAGGCGTTCGAACTCCTCGAACAACCACCCGCCCTCGCCGGCGCGAACCATCCACATGGTCACTGCTGCCATCCCGGCCCTCCCTGCCCGCAATCTCTAATCATCGGTCGATATGGCGAGTACGTCGAGGACCTTGTGGCGCCTGACAATGGAGCCAAAGTCCGTCGAGAACACTTGGAGCGTCGATTCCGGCCGGCTTTGTACGCACGAATGCTCGGACCATTGATTCCGGCATCGTGACAACCCGGAAACGCTGAGGCAGGATATGGCGCTGAATCAGGGGCCCACCGACAGAAGATGGCGACCGTCATCCCAGCGCTATGGGGCATGCATCCTTGGAGTTTGATGGTGCTTCTCAGTATCGATTCGATCACATGAACTTTGAGTATGAGTCGGACGGCCGCGCGCGCCACATCGAGGTGAAGACGACGAGCTTCGGCGAGCGAACGCCCTTTTTCGTCTCGGCCAACGAGGTCGCCTTTGGCCGGGCACACGCGGACAGTTATCGGCTCTATCGCCTGTTCGAGTTCAGGTCGTCGCCGCGCTTGTTCCAGTTGAAAGGGTCGATCGACCAGCATTGCGTGCTCGATGCAAGTACCTATCGCGCGAGCTTCGGCTGACACGCGACGGGGCGCGCGCTGGAAAAGTCCCCTGCTTACCGCCGCCCCGCTTCAGCCACACGCGGCACGCCAAGCGGCTGTGCCACCGCCCGCTTTTCCAGCCACTCGAAACCCGCCGCCAAAGCCTCCGCAGGCGGCCGCGGTGAATAGCCAAGTTCCCGCCGCGCCTTGCCGATGTCGTAGACCTGCCGCACGCCGTGGAACAGGCGCACCTGGCTGCGCAGCAGTTCGGGTGGGCGGCCGGTGACGCGGGCCATCGCTTCCTGCAGCGAAGCCAGCGTGGCGAGCAGCCAGCGAGGGGCTTTGGGCGGCACGCGGGCCGGGGGCAGGCCGCCGCCCAGGGCCGTCAGCATGTCGGCGAGCGACGAGCAGTGCTCGTTGGCAAGGATGTAGCGTTCGCCCGGGCGGCCGCGTTCGGCGGCTTCGATCATGGCGGCGGCCACGTCGCGCACGTCCACGAAGTTGAAATGGAAGTCGGGGTCGACGGGCAGCTTCTTCTGGCGCACCTGCTCCAGGAAATTCATGGTGTCGGTCAGGCGGTGCGCCCAGGGCCCGACGATGGCGCCGGGCAGCACGGCCACCATCGGCAGGCCGAGCGCGCGGGCGGTGTCCCACGCGGCGCGTTCGGCGTCGATCTTGGAGCGGTAGTACGGGTTGTCGCGCTCGGTGTTCCAGCAGGTTTCGTCCAGCGGCTGGCCGGTGTGCCCGACGGCGGCCACCGAGCTGACGTAGACCACCTTGCGCACGCCCGCCGCCGCAGCCGCGCGCAGGATGAGGCGCGAGCCTTCGACATTCGGCCGCACGATGTCACGCTCGGCATCGCGTGCCCAATGCCGGAAGACCGCAGCCACCTGGTACAGCACGTCCACGCCCTTCATCGCCTTGCGCAAGGAGTCGGCGTCCAGCAATTCCAGCGGCACACGCTCGCACGCCAGGCCCGCGAAGGGCGCCTCGTCATCCGGCCGTCTCACGCCTGCCCTCACGGCATGGCCGCGCGCGAGCAGGGTGCGCACGAGGGTGTTGCCGAGGTGCCCGTTCGCGCCGGTCACGAGGGCCAGTCCGGCGTTCGAGCCTGGGGCGCGTGTCGCAGCTGCGCCGAGCGGGGCGGTGTGTGTCGTCGTCGTCATGCAGCTTCTCGGGAATGCGGGCGGTGAAACCGCCGTGGCGACCACTGTAGGAAGCGCCTGGCGCGATGGCACGGTGCCGGCGCGACAAGAACCGGCAGGGGCGCGTCACGCCGTGCGCCACACCCCATCCGCTATAACGCCCGCTGCTTCGGGCCGCCAGCACTTCCTTGCGCATGCCAGCGACAGCCAGCTACACCGTTTCCGCCGCCTTCTTCGAGAACCTCGTCTGGGCGGCTGCGGAGCATGGCCTGGACGTGACGCCCTGGCAGCAGCAGCTCGCCAACCTGAGCCATGACGCCGATCGGCTGCCGCTGGCGATCTTCAGCGAGCTGTGGCGCTCGCTGCTGGCACAGACCGACGACCCGCTGATCGGCTTGCGTCTGGGCGCCCGCTTTCGCCTCGGGCGCTATGGGCTCGTCGAGTTTCTGCTGCTCAACGCACGCACGGTGCGCGATGCCTTGTCGCTGTCCACCGACTACTGGCGCCTGGTGATCGACGAGGAGAAGGCGCTGCGCCTGGTGGACGGCGTGCACGGCCCTCGCCTGCTGATCGAGCCGCGCGTGACGCACCCGCCGGCGGCCTTCGACATGGACATGATGTATGGCGTGCGCATGCTGTCGCTGGTGCTCGGGCGGGCGGTCGAGGGGCTGGGCGTCTCGCTCGGGCTCGCGCATGCGTTGCCCGCGGGCGCCTCGGTCGACGACTACCGGCGCTTCTTCGGCGGCGAGGTGGCCTTCGAGCAGCCGTGCTACTCGATGGAGGTGCCGCAGGTGCTGGCCGAGCAGCCGCTCACCGGCCACCCGCTGATCATGGAAGCGGTGACGGCGCAGGCCCAGCTTCAGCTGCGATTGCTCGATCGCCCGCAGGCGCTGGCGGCTCGGGTGTCGCAGCTGATCGAGCTCGGCGCGGTGGACCTGAAGCGTGTGGCGGATCAATTGCACCTCGGTGTCAGAAGCCTGCAGCGCCGGCTGAAGGACGAGGGCACGAGCTTCGGCGAGCTCCGAGACAGCGCGATGCGCCGGCGCGCCGAGCGGCTGCTGACGGAACCGCGCATGCCGCTGAAGGAGGTGGCCTACCTGCTGGGCTACGAGGAGCGGGGTTTTTTCGAGGCCTGCCAGCGCTGGTTTGGCGCGTCGCCGGGTGTGTTTCGGGCGCAGGCGCGAGCGGCAGACGCCGGGTCTCGGGTGGTTTGAACTCGGCCGGTTTGCGCCACGAGGCGCTTCGACAGGCTCAGCGCGAACGGGGTTGAGTGGCGCGACACGGCCGGCGGGGGGGCGCGGGAATGGCCGCCGCGGCCCGGCGCAGAACCCACACGCGGGGCGGCACGGCGCCCCGTCAGAGGCTGCCGCCTCAGTGCTTCACGTTCTCCCGATTGAAGCCCTTGGTGGGCGCAATCGTCTTCGGCACGCCGTCGCTGCCGTCACTGCAGGGCGCCTGCCATTCGCGCAGCAATTGGGCAATGTCGCTGCGGCCGTCCTGTTCGGCGCGGTCGATGAGCTTGAACACGTTGTCGTCGTTGACGTGCTCATGGCCCAGGCCGCGGGTGAGCTCGCGGTAGATGTTGTCGATGTCGTCCGGGGAAGTGGGGCTGCCCATGGGAATCTCCTTGGCAAATGGGGTACTGCAAGCCCCGGGCGCGGCAACCCCTGTGCCTGCGCCGGACGGGGTGCCCCGTTCCCGCTGCCGTCAATGCGCCGCGTGCGGGCGTTTGCGGCCGTTGTCGGTGGCGGCGGCGCTGCGCCGGCTCACGCGCGAGACGACGTATTCCGTCATCGCCAGCGCCAGCTCGCGCTCGCCCACGAAAGCCTTGCCGGCGTGCTCGCGTTCCAGCAGCGCGGCTTCTTCCTCGTTGTGGGTGCGCACGATGACCTCGATGTCGGGGTTGAGGGTGCGCGCGGTCTCGGCCATCTGGCGTACTTCCACCGTCTCGGGCGTGGCGATCACGAGCATGCGGGCGTTGGCGATGTGCGCCTGGATGAGCGTGGCGGGTTCGATGGCGTTCCCGGCCACCGCCGGCGTGCCGGCTTCGCGCAGGCGCTCGACCAGCTCGCGGTTCTGCTCGGCCACCACGTACGGGATGCCGCGTTCGTCCAGCGCCCGCGCGATGCCGCGGCCCACGCGGCCGAAGCCGACGATCACCACCTGCTTCGTGAGGAACTTTCGGTCCGTCGCCTCGGGCAGCTCGGCCAGCGGGTCGTGCACATGCTCGAGGCGGCGCAGCAGGCGCGGGTTCTCGCGCAGCCAGCGCTGCACCGGGCCGATGACGGAAAACGTCAGCGGGTTGAGCGCGATGGTGATGACCGCCCCGGCCACCACCAGGCTCTGGCCCGCGGGCGGCATGATGCCGAGCGACACGCCGAGCGCCGCGAGGATGAAGGAGAACTCGCCGATCTGCGCCAGGCTTGCGCTCACCGTCAGTGCGGTGTTCAGCGGGTAGCGCAGCAGCAGCACCAGCAGCGCCGCCGCGACCGACTTGCCCACCAGGATGATGGCCAGCACCGCCACCAGCTGCAGCGGGTGTTCGAGCACCACCACCGGGTCGAACAGCATGCCCACCGAGACGAAGAACAGCACCGAGAATGCATCGCGCAGCGGCAGCGTCTCGTCGGCCGCACGGTGGCTGAACTCCGATTCGCGCAGCACCATGCCGGCGAAGAAGGCCCCGAGCGCGAAGGACACGCCGAAGAGCTTGGACGCGATGTAGGCAATGCTCACCGCCGCGGCCACCACGCACAGGGTGAACAGCTCGCGCGAGCCGGTGCGCGTCACCTGCCACAGCAGCCACGGGAACACCCGCCGCCCGATCAGCAGCATGAAGGCGATGAAGGCAGCCACCAGCGCCAGCGTGGCGGCCAGCGTGCGCCACAGGCTCGGCGAGGTGGCGTCGCCATTGCCGTTGCCGCCCATCAGGCCGGCGAGTGCGGGCAGCAGCACCAGCACCAGCACCATGGCCAGGTCTTCCACCACCAGCCAGCCCACCGCGATGCGCCCGTTCATCGAGTCGACGATGCCCAGCGTTTCCAGCGCCTTGAGCAGCACCACCGTGCTCGCGCACGACAGCGTGAGGCCGAAGACGATGGCCCCGCCCAGCGACCAGCCCCAGGCCCAGGCGACCACCGCACCCAGCAGCGTGGCCACCGCGATCTGCACCGTCGCGCCCGGCAGCGCCACCTTGCGCACCGAGAGCAGGTCGGCCAGCGAGAAATGCAGCCCCACGCCGAACATCAGCAGCATCACGCCGATCTCGGCGAGTTGGCCGGCGATCTCGGCATCCGCCACGAAGCCCGGCGTGGCGGGCCCCATGACCACGCCGGCCATCAGGTAGCCCACCAGCGCGGGCATCTTCAGCCGCAGCGCGACGAAGCCGAACACGAGCGCCAGCCCGAACCCGACGGCCAGTGTCGTGATCAGCGAGAGCGAATGCGGCATGGGTCGCGACGGGGCCGGGGTGGGGGAGGTTGGCGTCGAGTCTATGGGCATGTGCACAAATGCAGGGCGCCCGGCGTGGCGCGTGACACAGCCGGGTGGGCCGTGTGTGGCGCCAAAACTAGAATGAGCGCCCTTTTGCCATCCACCGTCACCGCGAGGCACCGCCGTGCAGCCCATCACCGTCGACCAGTTCCTGTCGTCCGTCGCCCGCCGCGATCCGAACCAGCCCGAATTCCAGCAGGCCGTCAAGGAGGTCATGACCAGCCTGTGGCCCTTCATCGAGCGCAATCCGCAGTACCGCGAATACGCGCTGCTCGAGCGGCTGGTCGAGCCGGAACGGGTGATCCAGTTTCGAGTGGCGTGGGTGGACGACAGCAACACGACCCGCGTGAACCGCGCCTGGCGGGTGCAGCACAACTCGGCCATCGGGCCGTTCAAGGGCGGCATGCGGTTTCACCCTTCGGTGAACCTGTCCATCCTCAAGTTCCTCGCCTTCGAGCAGACGCTGAAGAACTCGCTCACCACCCTGCCCATGGGCGGCGGCAAGGGCGGCTCCGACTTCGACCCCAAGGGCAAGAGCGACGCCGAGGTGATGCGCTTCTGCCAGGCGCTGATGATCGAGCTGTACCGCCACCTCGGCCCCGACACCGACGTGCCGGCCGGCGACATCGGCGTGGGCGCGCGCGAGGTCGGCTTCATGGCCGGCATGATGAAGAAGCTGTCCAACAGCGCCTCGTCGGTGTTCACCGGCAAGGGCCTGGCCTACGGCGGCAGCCTGATGCGCCCGGAGGCCACCGGCTTCGGCACGGTGTATTTCGTCGACCAGATGCTGCACCGCGAGAAGAAGGCGATCGACGGCATGAAGGTGTCCATCTCCGGCTCGGGCAACGTGGCGCAGTACGCTGCCGCCAAGGCCATGGACCTGGGCGGGCGGGTGGTGACGCTGTCGGATTCGGGCGGCACGCTGGTCGTGCCCGACGGTTTCAGCGAAGACCTGCTGGAAGCCGTGATGGAGTGGAAGAACGTGCAGCGCGGGCGGCTTTCGGATTTCGCCAAGGCGAACAAGCTGAGCTTCGAGGCCGACAAGCGCCCCTGGCATGTGCCGGTGGACATCGCCCTGCCCTGCGCCACGCAGAACGAACTCGACGGCAATGACGCGCGGACGCTGGTGGCGAACGGCGTGCAGTGCGTGGCCGAAGGCGCCAACATGCCCAGCACCCTGGAGGCGGTGGACGTGTTCCTCGAGTCCGGCACGCTGTACGCGTCCGGCAAGGCGAGCAACGCCGGCGGCGTGGCCACCTCGGGCCTGGAGATGTCGCAGAACGCGCTGCGCCTCGGCTGGACGCATGCCGAGGTGGACGAGCGGCTGCACCTCATCATGAAAGACATCCACGAGAACTGCGTGCGCCACGGCAAGCGCGCGGACGGCACGATCAACTACGTGGACGGCGCCAACATCGGCGGCTTCGTGAAGGTGGCGGACGCGATGTTGTCGCAGGGGGTGTACTGAGGCGGGCTCGGGCGGTGAGCACTGAGCGCGTCGACAGGCTCAGCGCGAACGGGCCCGGGCGGTGAGCGGGGCGCTGAGCACTTCGACAAGCTCAGCGCGAACGGGTTTTGAGTCGCGCGGGCTTGGATGCCTCAGCCTGAACGGGCACCCGAGTCCCGTTCGCACTGAGGTATCGAAGTGCCTCGGGGCGAACACCGGGCTTCGATACCTCAGCCCGAACGGGTGTTGGTGAGGAGCGCTTCGATACCTCAGCGCGAACGGGTTTTGGGTGGCGGGGCTCGTCTGCCTCAGCCTGAACGGGATCTGTGAAGAGCGAGGTCCTTCGCATCCAGATCCCGTTCGCACTGAGCCTGTCGAAGTGCGTGTGGGCGAAACACCGGCTTCGATACCTCGGCCCGAGCGGGCTCTTGCAGAGCGAGGCCAACCGCACCCCAAAGCCCGTTCGCACTGAGGTATCGAAGTGCTTCGGGGTGAATGCCGGGCTTCGATACCTCAGCCCGAACGGGTCGCGAGGCGATGGCCGGTCTGGGGTCCAGAGCCCCCATTCCCGTTCGTCATGCGCCTGCAATCCCGCTCGTTCTCAACCCCCATTCCCGTTCGTCCTGAGCCTGTCGAAGGACGCATCAACCCGAACCGCTTGCACGGGCCGTGCGCTTGGATGCCTTGGCGCCCGCACGCTTGCCCGCCGCCGCGCTGCGCCGTCGCGCCGCCCTCTCCTCCCGCTTCAGGAACGCGAGCAAGGCCTTCTCGGGCACGGACAGCCCCCCGGACCGTGCCGTCGTTGCCCGCAGCGGCGAGGCGCACAGGCGTTGCAGCAGCGGGTCTTCGTCGGCAAGCTCGGCCAGCGCCAGCACGCCCG
>JBIQKU010000106.1:0-11822 GCA_044506225.1 Rubrivivax sp.
GATCGACGACATCATGAACGGCAAGCCGCCGCGCCCGCCCAAGGACTGGACGCCCGGCGACACCAAGCCGAGCGGCCCGACCGCGCCGGTGTCCTCCGGCGGCGAGGCCCCGGCCACCGCCTGAGGCGCCCGCAGGCGCATTTCCCTCGGGGCTTCGGCCCCGTTTTCATTGGTTTGTGCGACGCGCGCCCATGTTCTGGCAGACCACCCGCCATCGGATCGACCTGACGCAGCCGCGCGTCATGGGCATCGTCAATGTCACGCCCGACTCCTTCTCCGACGGCGGCCGGCATGACGGCCCGGCGGCGGCGCTGGCGCATTGCGAACGGCTGCTGGCCGATGGCGCCGACATCCTGGACATCGGCGGCGAATCCAGCCGCCCGGGTGCCGCGGCCGTCAGCGTCGAAGACGAACTGCGGCGCGTGCTGCCGGTGCTGGATGGCGCACTGCGCCTGGGCTGCCCGGTGTCGATCGACACCATCAAGCCGCAGGTGATGCAGGCCTGCCTCGACCGCGGCGCCGACATCATCAACGACATCGGTGCCCTGCAGGCGCCCGGCGCGCTGGACGCGGTGGCCGCCCACCCGTCGTGCGGCGTGTGTCTCATGCACATGCAGGGCGAGCCCGGCTCCATGCAGGACCGGCCGGGCTATGCCGACGTGGTGGCGGAGGTCGCGGCGTTCCTGGCCGCGCGGGCGCAGGCCCTGCGCGAGCGTGGCATCGCCGCCGAGCGCATCGTGCTCGACCCCGGCATCGGCTTCGGCAAGACGGTGGCGAACAACCTCGAGCTGCTCGCCCGCCAGCGCGAGTTCTTGCCGCTCGGCCATGCGCTGCTGCTCGGCTGGTCGCGCAAGTCGACCCTGGGTGCGCTCACCGGGCGGCCGGCGCCCGAGCGCGTGTCAGCCAGCGTCGCGGCGGCCCTGGCGGCCTTGCAGCGCGGCGCGCACATCGTGCGTGTGCACGATGTGGCGGACACAGTCGACGCGATCAAGGTCTGGCGAGCCGCCGGGCTGCTCTGACGGCCCGCTGCGGGTGCAGAATCGCGCCGCGCATTCCCAGCGACACAGACCACAACATGAGCAGAACCTATTTCGGCACCGACGGCATTCGCGGCACGGTCGGGCAAAGCCCCATCACGCCGGATTTCATGCTGCGCCTCGGCCATGCCGTCGGGCAGGTGCTCAAGGCCGGCGAAGCCCGGCCGACGGTACTGATCGGCAAGGACACCCGGATTTCCGGCTACATGCTGGAATCGGCGCTCGAAGCCGGCTTTGCCTCGGCTGGCGTCGATGTGCTGCTCACCGGGCCGCTGCCCACCCCCGGCGTTGCCTACCTCACCCGGGCCCTGCGGCTGGCGCTGGGCGTGGTCATCAGCGCGTCGCACAACCCTTACGGCGACAACGGCATCAAGTTCTTCTCGGCGCACGGCGAGAAGCTGCCCGATGTCTGGGAAGCCGCCGTCGAGGCGGCGCTGGCGCAGGCGCCGCGCTGGGTCGATTCGGCCCAGCTTGGCAAGGCGCGCCGGCTGGAAGATGCCGACGGGCGCTACACCGAGTTCTGCAAGAGCACCTTCGGCAACGACCTGTCGCTCAAGGGCCTGAAGATCGTGGTCGATGCCGCGCACGGTGCCGCCTACAACGTGGCGCCGCACGTCTTCCATGAGCTCGGCGCGGACGTCGTGTCCATCGGCTGCTCGCCCGACGGGCTGAACATCAACGCCGGCTTCGGCGCCACGCAGCCGGCCAACCTGGTGCGCGCCGTGGCGGAGCAGGGCGCCGACTTCGGCGTGGCGCTGGACGGTGACGCCGACCGGCTGCAGCTCGTCGATGCCACGGGTCGGCTCTACAACGGCGACGAACTGCTGTACGTGATGGTGCTCGACCGGCTGGCGCAGGGCCAGGCGGTGCCGGGCGCCGTGGGCACGCTGATGACCAACATGGCGGTGGAGGTGGCGCTGAAGCGACGCGGCATCGAGTTCGTGCGCGCCAAGGTCGGCGACCGGTATGTGCTCGAGGAGTTGTCCGCGCGGCGCTGGCTGCTGGGCGGTGAGGGCTCCGGCCACCTGCTGGCACTGGACAAGCACACCACGGGCGACGGCATCATCAGCGCCCTGCAGGTGCTGCAGGCGGTGATGCGCAGCGGCCGCTCGCTGCCCGAGCTCACCGCCGATGTGCCGCTGTACCCCCAGGAACTCATCAACGTGCGCCTGGCCCCTGGCCAGGACTGGCAGGCCAACCCGCGCCTGGCCGACGAGCAGGCGCTGGTGATTCGCGAGCTCGCCGGCACCGGCCGTGTGCTCATCCGCCCGTCGGGCACCGAGCCGCTGGTGCGGGTGATGGTGGAGGCGCAGGAAGCGTCCGTGGCCAGGCGCTGCGCCCAGCGGTTGGCGGACACCTTCAACGCTTGAGCGGGCCGTCACGGCCCTTTGTGACAGTGCCGTGACCGCTGTGTGACCGGTCCGACGGTCGCGCGGCCGCCTGGACCCGCGCCAGGCATGACACACGGTGTCATGGTGCTGTCATGCACGGTTTCTACAGTTCATCCCACGGCCCGACAGGGCATGCAACCCGAAAGGATGAACATGACGATTGGTTGGAAATCCGGCGCTGTGGCCTTGGGTCTGGCGGCGTTTGCAGCGGCTTCGTTGGCTCAGGAAGTGACCGGCGCGGGCGCCTCCTTCCCGGCGCCGATCTATGCGAAGTGGGCGGATTCGTACCACAAGGCCACCGGCGCGAAGATCAACTACCAGTCGGTCGGCTCCGGCGCCGGCATGCGGCAGATCAAGGCCAAGACGGTGGACTTCGGGGCATCTGACGCGCCGCTGAAGGACGAGGACCTGGCCAAGGACGGCCTGATCCAGTTCCCGACCGTCATCGGTGGTGTGGTGCCGGTCGTCAACATCAAGGGCATTGCGCCGGGCCAGGTGCAGCTGAGCGGCCAGGTGCTGGGCGACATCTACCTCGGCAAGATCAAGCGCTGGAACGACCCGGCCGTGACCGCGCTGAACCAGGGCGTGCCGCTGCCCGATGCCGCCATCGCCGTGGTGCGCCGCGCCGACGGTTCGGGCACCAGCTTCGCGTTCACGAACTACCTGTCCAAGGTCAACGCCGAATGGAAGGAAAAGGTCGGCGAAGGCACGGCGGTGAACTGGCCCACCGGCGCGGGCGGCAAGGGCAACGAGGGCGTGTCGGCCTTCGTGATGCGCCTGCCCAACTCGATCGGCTACGTCGAGTACGCCTACGCCAAGCAGAACAAGATGTCGCACGTGAAGCTCGGCAACAAGGACGGCAACTTCGTCGCTCCCGACGAAGCGAGCTTCAAGGCCGCGGCGGCCGGCGCCGACTGGCAGCGCAGCTTCTACCAGGTGCTGACCGAGCAGCCCGGCGCGAACTCGTGGCCCATCACCAGCGCCACCTACATCATGATGCACACCGCGCAGGACAAACCGGCGCAGGCCCATGAGGTGCTGAAGTTCTTCGACTGGGCCTACAAGAACGGTGACGCCGCCGCGAGCGAGCTCGACTATGTGGCATTGCCCGAATCGGTGAAGCAACTGGTGCGCGCACAGTGGGCCGCCAAGCTGAAGGACACCGCGGGCAAGCCCATCGCCCAGCCCTGACGCTTCGTCGACGCGACTTGCGCCGACAGCGTGACACCTGCCGACAACGCTCCGAGGGCCCGCGCCCTTGGAGCGTCTTGGCGCGTGGCGAACGCCTCGGCGCTGCGTCGAATTTGCCTCCACACCGCACCGACCCAGCGTCTCATGGCGTCGCCCCGAGCGGGCGTCGCGCCGAGCCGGAGCCCGCAACGTGACCGCTACACTGCCCGCGAGCCATTCCCTCCCTTACACGCCCATGGTCCGTGCAGATTCCGCCGGCTCGCCGCCCCCTCGTCGAGGCGCTGCCACCTGGCCCGACGCTCTCTTCTCGCTCCTCGCCCACGCCGCCGCCTGGCTCACGCTGGCGCTACTCGTCGGCATCATCATTTCGCTGGTGATCGGGGCCTGGCCGGCCATCGAGCGATGGGGCATCAGCTTCCTGTGGCGCAGCGAGTGGGACCCGGTACAGGACGAGTACGGCGGCCTGGTCATGATCTACGGCACGCTGATGACCTCGTTCATCGCGTTGCTGATCGCGGTGCCGGTGAGCTTCGGCATCGCGCTGTTTCTCACCGAACTCTCGCCCGGCTGGCTCAAACGACCGCTGGGCATCGCGATCGAACTGCTTGCGGCCGTGCCGTCCATCGTCTACGGCATGTGGGGCCTGCTGGTGTTCGGCCCGCTGCTCGCGCAGTTCGTGCAGCAGCCGCTGCAGGCCCTGTTCGGCGACGTGCCGGTGCTCGGTGCGCTGTTCTCCGGCCCGCCAGTGGGCATCGGCATCCTGTCGGCGGGGATCATCCTCGCGATCATGGTGATCCCGTTCATCGCCTCAGTCATGCGCGACGTGTTCGATGTGACGCCGCCGCTGCTCAAGGAATCCGCCTACGGGCTGGGCGCCACGACCTGGGAGGTGGTGTGGAAGGTGGTGCTGCCCTACACCAAGACCGGGGTGATCGGCGGCATCATGCTCGGGCTCGGGCGGGCGCTGGGCGAGACCATGGCGGTGACCTTCGTCATCGGCAACATGAACCAGCTCGATTCGCTGTCGCTGTTCGAGGCCGCCAACAGCATCACCTCGGCGCTCGCCAACGAATTCGCCGAAGCGGCCGAAGGCCTGCACCAGGCCTCTCTCATCTACCTTGGCCTGATCCTGTTCTTCATCACCTTCGTCGTGCTCGCGCTGTCGAAGGTCCTGCTGCTGCGCTTGCAGCGCGGTGAAGGAGCACGCGCATGAGCGCCGCGGCCCGCGTCGATCCGCGGCTCGCCAAGCACCGCAAGCGCAAGCGCGTCAACCAGGTCGCGCTGCTGCTGGCGCTGCTGGCGATGGGCTTCGGTGTGTTCTGGCTGATCTGGATCCTGATCGAGACCTTTCGCCTGGGCATCGGCGGCATCACGCTCGCCACCTTCACCGAGATGACGCCGCCGCCCATGGCTGACAGCGGCGGCCTGCTGAACGCGATCTACGGCTCGCTGGTGATGGTGACGCTCGCCACGGCGCTGGGCACGCCCATCGGCGTGATGGCCGGCATCTACCTGGCCGAGTACGGCCAGAAGACCTGGCTCGGCGGCACCACGCGCTTCATCAACGACATCCTGCTGTCGGCGCCGTCCATCGTCATCGGTCTGTTCATCTATGCGGTGGTGGTGGCGCAGCTCAAGAGCTTCTCCGGCCTCGCGGGCGTGCTCGCCCTGGCGCTGATCGTGATCCCGGTCGTCATCCGCACGACGGAAAACATGCTGGCGCTGATCCCGAACTCGCTGCGCGAGGCCGCCTATGCGCTGGGCACGCCGAAATGGAAGGTGATCTCCAGCGTGACGCTGAAGGCCGCACGTGCCGGCGTGATGACCGGCGTCCTGCTCGCCTTCGCGCGCATCGCCGGCGAGACCGCGCCGCTGCTGTTCACCGCGCTGTCCAACCAGTTCTGGACCAGCGACCTGACCAAGCCCATGGCCAGCCTGCCGGTGACCATCTTCAAGTTCGCGATGAGCCCCTACGAGAACTGGCAGAAGCTCGCGTGGGCCGGGGTGCTGCTGATCACGCTCGGCGTGCTGGCACTGAACATCCTCGCCCGGGTGCTGTTCCGCAACAAGCATTGAATCCGAAGGAAAGACTGTCGATGGACACCCTCGTCAAGCCGCGCGTCACCGAGAAGGTCAAGCTCTCGGTGCGCAACCTGAGCTTCTATTACGGCGGCTTCCAGGCGCTCAAGCGCATCAACCTCGAGATCCCCGAGAAGAAGGTCACCGCCTTCATCGGCCCGTCGGGCTGCGGCAAGTCCACGCTCTTGCGCACCTTCAACCGCATGTACGAGCTCTACCCCGAGCAGCGGGCCGAGGGCGAAATCCTGCTCGACGGCGAGAACGTGCTCGCCTCCAAGCAGGACGTGTCGCTGATCCGCGCCAAGATCGGCATGGTCTTCCAGAAGCCCACGCCGTTCCCGATGTCGATCTACGACAACATCGCCTTCGGCGTGCGGCTGTTCGAGACGCTGCCGCGCATCGAGATGGACGAGCGCGTCGAGTGGGCGCTGAAGAAGGCGGCGCTGTGGACCGAGGTGAAGGACAAGCTCAACCAGAGCGGCGCCGGCCTCTCCGGCGGGCAGCAGCAGCGGCTGTGCATCGCGCGCGGCATCGCCATCAAGCCGCAGGTGCTGCTGCTCGACGAGCCGTGCTCGGCGCTCGACCCGATCTCCACCGGCAAGATCGAGGAGCTGATCCACGAGTTGAAGAACGAGTACACGGTGGTGATCGTCACGCACAACATGCAGCAGGCGGCGCGCACCTCCGACTACACCGCCTACATGTACCTCGGCGACCTGATCGAGTTCGGCCCGACCTCGGAGCTCTTCATGAAGCCGAAGAAGAAGGACACCGAGGACTACATCACCGGCCGCTTCGGCTGAGTGCAGGAGACGTGACCATGGACAAGCATCTGTCGACCCAGTTCGATGCCGAGCTCAGCGGCATCTCCACCCGCGTGCTCGAGATGGGCGGACTCGTCGAGTCCCAGGTGGCGCATGCGGTCGAGGCGCTGACGCACTTCAGCGGCGAACTCGCCTCGCAGGTGCTGGTGCACGAGGAGCGCGTGAACGTGATGGAAGTCGAGATCGACCGCGACCTCTCCACCATCATCGCGCGCCGCCAGCCCACGGCGCGCGACCTGCGGCTCCTGATCGCCATCAGCAAGACCATCGCCAACCTCGAGCGGGTGGGCGACGAGGCGGCGCGCATCGCCCGCACGGTGCAGCGGCTCATCAACACCGGCGTGTCGAGCCGGCTGCGGCTGCCGGTGTCCGACCTGGCGTTCGAGTGCGAGCTCGCCATCAAGCAGCTGCGCCGCTCGCTCGACGCCTTCGCCCGGCTCGACGTGGAGCAGGCGCTCGACGTGCTCAAGCAGGACGACCAGATCGACCAGGAGTTCGAGGGCCTGATGCGCAAGCTCATCACCTTCATGATGGAAGACCCGCGCACCATCTCGGCCAGCATCGACCTGGTGTTCGTCGCCAAGGCGATCGAGCGGGTGGGGGACCACGCCAAGAACCTCGCCGAGGTCATCATCTACGTGGTCAAGGGCACGGACGTGCGCCACAACTCGGTGGCCGCGGTCGAGTCCATCGTGCGCTGAGTGCAGGAGACTGAAGTTGAGTCGCATCCTCGTTGTCGAAGATGAGTCGGCGATCGCCGAGCTCATCGCCATCAACCTGCGCCATGCGGGCTACGAAGTCACGCTGGCGGCCACGGCCGACCAGGCGCAGGCCGAGATCGACCAGATCCTTCCCGACCTCGTCGTGCTCGACTGGATGCTGCCCGGCCAGTCGGGGCTGGCGCTCGCCAAGCGCTGGCGCAGCCAGACGCGCACCCGGGAACTGCCGGTGATCATGCTCACCGCGCGTGCCGAGGAGGCCGACAAGATTTCCGGCCTGGACGCCGGCGCGGACGACTACCTCACCAAGCCGTTTTCCACGCAGGAGCTGCTCGCGCGCATCCGCGCAGTGCTGCGCCGCAAGGCGCCGCAGGCGCTGGACACCGCGGTGGAGGTCGCCGGCCTCGTCCTCGACCCGTGCACCCGCCGCGTGACGCGCGGCGAGCGCGAGTTGCGCGTCGGCCCCACCGAGTTCCGCCTGCTGCATTTCTTCATGACCCATCCGGAGCGCGTGCACAGCCGTGCGCAGTTGCTGGACCGCGTGTGGGGCGACCATGTGTTCATCGAGGAGCGCACCGTCGACGTGCATGTGAAGCGCCTGCGCGAGGCCCTCGAGCCGGCGAACGCCTCACGCATGATCGAGACGGTGCGCGGCGCGGGCTACCGCTTCACCCAACAGGTGCCGGCCACGACCGGTTGACGCCGCATCCGTCATGGATGGACTGCTTTCGCGCCTGTTCAAGGGCGTCGCCACCACGCTCGCGGCCGCTGCGGCCGGGGCGCTCGGCGGCGCCGCACTGGAACTGCCCGTGGCCGGTGCACTGGCCGGTGCCGCGGCAGGCGCGCTGCTGTACGGCCTGCGCGATTCGCTGCGCGCGCACCGCTTTGCCGCATGGCTGCGCCGCCAGCACGAAGGGCCCGCGCCTCGCGACACCGGCTTCTGGGGCGAGCTCGGCTATCGCGTGGAACGTGCGGTGCGCAACCTCGAGGCCAGCGTGCGCATCGAACATGCGCGGCTCGACCACTTTCTCTCCGCCATCGAGGCCTCGCCCAACGGCGTCATGCTGCTGGACGCCAACGAGCAGATCGAGTGGTGCAACTCGGTGGCGGCCGAGCACTTCGGCATCGACCCGGTGCGCGACCGGCGCCAGCGCGTGACCAACCTCGTGCGTTCGCCGGTGTTCGTCGCCTACCTGCAGTCGGGTGTCTTCGATGCGCCGGTGAAGATCGCCGGCAGCGGCAGCTTCGGCATCCTGTCGGTGCTGGTCCGGCCCTACGGCGACGGCCAGATGCTGCTGCTGTCTCAGGACATCACCGAACGCGAGCGCAACGATGGCATGCGGCGCGACTTCGTCGCCAACGTGTCGCACGAGATCCGCACGCCGCTGACCGTGCTCGCCGGTTTCATCGAGACGCTCGACACCCTGTCTCTGACCGAGGTCGAGCGCAAGCGCGTGCTCGAGCTGATGTCGCAGCAGACGCAACGCATGCAGACCTTGGTGGGAGACCTGCTGACGCTGGCCCAGCTCGAAGGCAGCCCGCCGCCGACCTCCGAACGCTGGGTGCCGGTCGCCCGCCTGCTGGAGCAGGTGCGCGTGGACGCCGAGGCCTTGTCTGCCGGGCGCCATCGCTTCAGCGTCACGCCGGCGCCCGGAGTCCAGGTCGCCGGCGCCGAAGCGGAGCTGCTGAGCGCACTCGGCAACCTCGCCACCAATGCGGTGCGCTACACGCCTGCGGGCGGCACGGTCGATCTCGTGTGGCAGCGGCGCGCCGACGGCGCGGGCGAACTCGAGGTACGCGATTCGGGCATCGGCGTCGCGCGCGAACACCTGCCGCGCCTCAGCGAGCGCTTCTACCGTGTGGACGGCAGCCGCTCGCGCGACACCGGTGGCACGGGGCTCGGCCTGTCCATCGTCAAGCATGTCGCGCAGCGCCACGGCGGCGCGCTCGAGTTCAGCAGCGAAGCCGGCAAGGGCTCGCGCTTCAGGCTGGTGCTGCCGGCGGTGCGGGTCCGCGTGGAGGCTGCCAGAGACGCCAACGTGGACGCGTCCGCGCCCGAACGCCGGGACGCCGCCTGAGCGTCGCCTTCAGCGCGTGCTGCCGTTGGCGCGGCGAAACACCACCGTCACTTCGTCGCGCGGCGTCAGCCGCGGTTCGCGTGCCACTTCGCGCCAGCCGGGCGGAGCCGGCTGTGGCGAGCGAGGCGGGTCGATGCGCACCAGCCAGTCGCACGACGTGGTGGCCGGCGAGGTCGTCGCATCCAGCCGGTAGGACGCCACGAACTCCATGGCCGCGAGCTGCGAGCGCGGCAGGTCGAGCGCCGCGATGCAGCCGCGCTCGGGCAGGTGAGTGGCCAGGCGAGCCAGCAGCGGGCCGTAGCTTCGGGCGTAGTCGAAGAGCGGCAGCCACAGTGTCATCAGCAGCAGCCACGACAGCGCCACGCCGCTGGCCGGCAGCACCAGGCTTTTCCACAGCGGATGCCTGTTGCGGCCGGTGCGCCAATGCACCAGGCCGATCCACGCCAGCGTGGCCAGCACCGCGAAGGCGAGCTCGATCGGCTGGAACACCGGCACGAAACCGGGCACGAGCCGCGCCACATTCGCCGCCGGCTTGGCGGGCACGCCGGTGTGCATGGCCACGTAGATGACCCAGATCGCGAGCGCGCAGATCGAGAAGAAGAACACCGAGAACCAGTCGATGGCCGCGGCCGTGCTTCGCTGCAGCGTGGGCAGCGCGAAGGCGGCAAGCACCGCCAGCGGCGGCAGCGCCAGCATCAGGGCGCGGTCATGGCCGGCCATCAGCAGCCAGGTGACCAGCGCGACCAGCACGCAGCCGAGCGGCAGCGCGATGTGCGCCTGGTGCAGATGCCGACGCCAGCGCCACAAGGTCCAGCACGCCAGCGGCCATGACGGCCAGGTGAACCACACCACCTGCTTGGCGATGCTCAACCATTGATCCGCATTGGTGGCGACCGAGACGTGCCACTTCCACGCGTCCAGACCCGTGGCCACCACGGCGGCGGTCAGCGCACTGATCGCGATCCACAGCCACAGGCGGCCCGCGCCGGCCGGTCGTGACCACAGCGCCGCCAGCACACCGGCCGTGCCGAGCGCCACGGCCACGTTCGGCGCGCCACTGGCCGCGAGAGCCGGCAGCGACAGCAGCAGCGCCACGCGCGCGCGCCAGCGCCGGTGGTGGCTCGCGGCCATGGCGTAGAGAAACAGCGACACGCCGGCCAATTGCGCGAGTTCGGGCGTGGTCTCGTGGCCGAGCAGCAGCAGGCCCAGCGTGGCGATGACGGCCAGCAGCGCGCCGTCCGCAATGGCGCGCGCGTAGTCCACGGGATCCGCCTCGCCGCCGAAGGCAAAAGGCAGCGGCCGGGCGCCTTCAGTGCGCGCGAGGTGGTAGGTGCTGTACCAGGTGAAGGCCAGCACCAGCACCAGCAGCAAGGCGAACGGCAGGCGCGCGGCCAGCGGCTCGCCCAGCCACGGGCCCAGCACGCGGATGAAGATGGCGCCCAGCCAGTAAGGCAGCAGCGCCGGTTCGGCCGGCAGCCCGGCCACGGACGGGTTCAGCCAGCCCGAGCGCCCTTCGGCGATGCTCGCCATGAAGCCGAAGGCGGTGACGTCGGCATTGCGCCAGGGGTCGCGCCCGAAGAGGCCGGGCAGCACGTAGGCGGCGCAGAAGAGCAGCAGGGCGACACGCGGCAGGCGCTGCGCAGCACGCTGGGTGACGAGGGCAGGGTTCGGCGAGTTCAAGGAAGCTGGGCGTCGGGTCAGCGCGCATCATGCCGCAGGCCGCGGCCGCTTGTGAAACACGCCGCAGGCCGGGCGGGCAACAAAAAAGGCAGCCGCGGCTGCCTTCTTCGGGTGCGAGGTCGGCTTACTTCTTCAGGCCGACGTGGGCGAACTTGTTGCGGAACTTCTCGACGCGCCCGCCCAGGGAGTCCACGCTCTTTTGCGTGCCGGTGTAGAACGGGTGCGATTCGCTCGTGGTCTCCAGCTTGAACAGCGGCAGCTCACGGCCGTCGTCCATCTTCACGGTTTCCTTGGTCTGGGCGCAGGAGCGCGTGACGAACTTGAAGCCGTTGGACAAATCCACGAAGCAGACGTCGCGGTAGTTGGGGTGAATGCCTTCTTTCATGGAAAACCTCTGCGCTGGATGGTCGGGAGCCACGTCGAACCGTTCGACGCACTTGCCTGAGCGAAAAACCCGAAATTATAGCCCGGCGCCCGGTCAGCCACCGCGGCGCATCATGTCGAAGAAGTCCAGGTTGTTCTTCGTCGACTTCATCTTGTCGAGGATGAATTCCATCGCCTCGATCTCGTCCATCGGGTAGAGCAGCTTCCGCAGGATCCAGGTCTTCTGCAGGATCTCGGGCTTGAGCAGCAGCTCCTCGCGCCGCGTGCCGCTCTTGTTGATGAGGATGGACGGGTACACGCGCTTCTCGGCCATGCGGCGGTCGAGGTGGATCTCGCAGTTGCCCGTGCCCTTGAACTCCTCGTAGATCACCTCGTCCATGCGGCTGCCGGTGTCGATGAGCGCCGTGCCGATGATGGTGAGCGAGCCGCCTTCCTCCAC
>JBIQKU010000107.1:0-11727 GCA_044506225.1 Rubrivivax sp.
TCCTGCCCTTCGACGGGCTGACCTCGCTGTTCGTGATCTCGGCGCTGTTCGGCCTGTTCCAGGGCGGGCTGGTGCCGGCCTACGCGATCATCGTGCGCGAGTACTTTCCGCCCAAGGATGCGGGCGCCCAGGTGGGCACCATCATCATGTTCACGCTGTTCGGCATGGCGCTGGGCGGCTGGATGTCGGGCAAGGTATTCGACCTCACCGGCTCCTACCAGGCGGCCTTCGTCAACGGCATCGGCTGGAACCTGCTCAACCTGGCCGTGGTGGCCGCGCTGCTGTATCGGGTGCGCCGCCCGGGGCGGCTGGCGGCAGCGTGAGGCCACCGCCAGCCTGCGGGCTCACTCGACCCTGATCTGCACCTCGGTGGGCGAGGCGTCGAACACCAGTTCTGCCGGCCACGCCGGCCAGGTCACCCCGAGCGCGGCGTTGTTCGGATCGCCGTTGCGCGCGAACGCGGCCACGCTTTGCATCATCGCGTTCGAGAGGGCCACCCGGCCTTCGCGGTTGGCGGTGCTGTTCATCACATTGGCGAACAGCGACGGGCCGAAGTTGCCGAACAGGAACGGCAGGTCGAACGCATGGGCGGCGCCGTAGATGTCGTTCCAGGGTGCGGGCTCCTCGTCCCAGTCGAAGCGGTAGTACCAGACCTCGTCTTGCTGCGCCTTCAGGGCGTCGAGGATGTTGTCGCGGCTGCGGATGAAGAAGACGGAGTTCAGCAAGTCGGTCATCGCCGTAAAGCCCGTGCCCGGCTGGTCCACCGGCAGGTAGGCGCCCGGGATCCATTGGTCGACGGTGACCGTCGGCGCGGCATCCGGGTCGTAGTTGAAATGCGACGTGAAGAGCTCCGCATCGGTGACGAGACGGCCGCTCGGACCACCAAAAGCCACGAGAAACGTCGGAAACAGCTTGGCCTCGTCACGCGTGTTGCTCGCCAGCACCGGCACTGCGAGGTAGTCGCCGGCGTTGATCGCGGCCACGGGGTCGACCGGCACGACGATACCTTCCGGGATAGGACCCGAGCCGGCCCGCGACGCCGCGGTGGCCAGCAGTGCCTCGGGCGTCTTGCTGCGCAGGTACTCGGCGACCTGCGCAGGCGTGCGCGCAGCCACCCAGGACTTGGCCGCTGCCGTGTCAGCCGCCGTGCCGTCGGCGACCAGCAATTGCTCCACGAGGGCATTGCCCTGTGCCAGTGCGACGCCTTCGGTGTTCAGCGTCGGGAAGCTGCCCGCCGGCAGGTTGCTCGCCAGCGAGAAGCCCCCGCTCACGGGCATGGCCTTGTGCATCAGCGGCGGGTCGGCGTTGACCACCAGCGGCGAGGTGAGCAGCGCATAGACGTTGATCGCACCGGCCGACTGGCCCATCACCGTCACGTTGCCCGCATCGCCGCCGAAGACCGCGGCATTGCGGTTGACGAACTGCAGCGCCTTGATGGTGTCGAGCGTGGCGAAGTTGCCTGAATCGTCGGCGGCGCTGCTGCCGTCCTTCAACTGCGGCACGTTCAGCCAGCCGAAGATGCCAAGCCGGTAGTTCACCGACACCACCACCGCGTTGGCCGTCTTCGCCAGGTTGGCGCCGTCGTACATCGGGTCGGCGGTATAGCCCGAGACGTTGCTGCCGCCGTGGATGAAGACGATGACCGGCAGGTTGGCCTCGTCGGTGGCCGGGCGCCAGACGTTGAGGTAGAGGCAGTCCTCGTCGCCCACCGCCTGGTTCAGCGTGGTGGCGATGGTCTCGTCGTAGGTGTTGTTCGCGCCCGGGCCATAGATACGCCCGTACTGCACGCAGGCGTTGCCGAATTCGGTGGCCGCGCGCGTGCCGCTCCAGGCATCCGGGTCGACCGGCGCCTTCCAGCGCAGCGCGCCGACCGGCGGCTTGGCAAACGGAATGCCCTTCCAGGCGTAGGTGCCGGTGGCGGCATCGCCGCTGCCCTGGATGCGGCCGAAGGATGTGTCGCGCACGGTCGGCGGGTCGCCGTCTCCGCCGCCGCATGCGGCCAGCAGCAGGCTGGCCGACATCAGCAGCGCGGCACCCCAGCGCTTTTCGAAAGCCATGGTTTGTCTCCTTGTCAATTGGCGCCGCCTCTCTTCTACTCATCGCAAGTGAAGGGCCCGTGGGGCAGCGGTCGTCGGCCAGTCTAGGAAGCGGCGCGCCGCCGCACAGTGGCCCGAGGCAGCCAATTTGATGGCGTTGCAGCGCCAACGCTGCGCGCCCGGGAGCACAGGTGATCGCACGCACCAGTTCATCGGCCTGGGTCAGGGGTGTGGTCGAGATGTTCGAGGCCGAAGGACTGGACCGCGCGTCGCTGTTTCGCGACGCCGGCCTGCGCATGGACGTGCTCGACGACCCCGGCGGCCGCTTCTCCATCGACGAGGTGAGCCTGCTGTGGGAGCTGGCCGTCGAACGCTCGGGCAAGCCGACGCTGGGCCTGTCGCGCGAGCTCGCCGCGCGCTACGGCATGCTGGGCCCGGTGGCCTACGCCATGATGGCCTGCCACACTCTGCTGTCGGCCCTGCGGCGCCTGGCGCGCTACATGAATGTGGTGAGCAACGCGGCCACCTGCGAGCTGGCGGAGGCGCCCGACGGGCACTGGCTGGTGCTTGGCCATGCCGGCGGCGAGCGGCCGGTGCCGCGCCAGCGCGTGGAGTTCGGCATGCTGACCTTGCTCGGCTTCTCCGGCTGGATCACCGGGCGCGAACTGCAGCCGCGCTGCATCGAGTTCGTCTATCCCGAGCCGGCCGACACGACCGCGCATGTGCAGGCCTACGGCTGCCCGTTGCGCTTCGGCCAGCCGGCCAACCGCGCGCTGCTGGCCGCCGAGGAACTCGCTTGGCCGCTGGCCGCGCACGACCCGGCCATGTCGGCCCTGCATGTGCAACTGGTGGAGCAGGCGCTCGAGAAGATCGACCACGATCGCACCAGCCTGCGCCTGCGCGAGCTGCTCGCCGCCGGCGCCTTGCCAGGCGAACCGCGCCGCGAGCAGATGGCCGCGGCGCTGGGCATCAGCGAACGCACACTGCAGCGACGCCTGCAGGCCGAGGGCACCTCCTTTCAGCAGGTGCTGGACGACACCCGCCGCGAACTGGCCCAGCAGTACCTGCGCACGCCACGCAGCTCGCTCGGCGACGTGGCCGCGCGGCTGGGCTACGAAGACCAGAGCAATTTCTTTCGCGCCTGCAAGCGGTGGTTCGGCGAGTCGCCCGGGCGCTATCGGGCGCGCTTTCTCGGGCCGCTCCAGAAGGAGGCGCGACCGCGCTGAGCGTCGGCGCCCGCCCACGCGGCGGGCGCCCCAGTTCGTCATTGGACTGATTCTTGTATTTCGTCCGATCATGGACCATACTTGGTGGCAACTCCCTGCCCCGAGCCATGCCCATGACCGCCCTCGCCGCCGATCGCCAGGAATCCCCCGACCTGCACACGCCCGCAGCGGCCGCGGCCGCCTTGCGCACCTTCTTCAACATCGCGCGCGCCTGGGGCCTGAGCGGCGAGCAGCAGCAGACCCTGCTTGGCTGCAGCCGCAGCACCTTCTACGACTGGAAGGCCGGGCGGGTGAAGGCCGGGCTGGACCGCGCCACGCTGGAGCGGCTGTCGCACCTGTTCGCGATCTATGCCGCGCTGCAGATCCTGCTCCCGATTCCCGAACGGGCCAACGCCTGGATCAAGAAGCCCAACAGCGCGCCGCTGTTCGGCGGCGGCTCGGCGCTGGACCGCATGCTGGGCGGCCAGGTGGCCGATCTCTTCGTCGTGCGCCAGTACCTGGACGCGCAGCGCGGCGGCTGGGCGTGACCGCTGCCACCGTGCGCCATGCGGCGCTGCACTGGGCCGATTCCTGCCGGCTGGTGCCGAGCCGCTTTCCGCCCATCCACCTGTTCGAGGCGGTGGCCGACCCGGCCGACCTCGCCACCGTCTACGCCATCGAGGCGCTCGGCAACCCGAGGCTGCGCGACGAGGTGGGCGCGCTGACGCTGGTGCCGCCCGAGCAGCGCATCGCCGGCCCCGGCACCAGCGCCATCATGGCCGCGTTCACGCACCTGAACCCCGAGGGCTCGCGCTTCAGCGACGGCAGCTACGGCGTGTACTACGCGGCCAAGGACCTCGAGACGGCGGTGGCCGAGGTGAGCTGGCACCGCGCCCGCTTTCTCGCGCGCACGCAGGAGCCGGCGATCGACATCGACCTGCGCTGCTACCGCGTCACGGTGAAGGCCCGGCTGTGCGTGGTGCGCGGGCGCGGCGAGACCACGAAGGCCCTGCTCGACCCGGCGTCATGGGCGGCCTCGCAGGTCTTCGGCGCCGAGCGCCGCGCCGCGGGCGACGCCGGCATCCACTACGACAGCGTGCGCCGCGCCGGCGGCCAGTGCGTGGCGCTCTTCACGCCGCGCGCCACCGTGCCGCCGGCGCGCCAGGCCGAGCACGTCACGCTGCGCTGGGATGGCGAGCGCATCGGCGAGTGGTACTTGAAGTCGGACCGGCGCACGCTGTGAGCCGCCTCAGCGATGCCGCGCGTCCATGCGGCGCGCAAACCCGGCGTCGCGGAACTGCTCGACCACGAAATCCACGAACACACGCGTCTTTGCCGGCAGCAGCCGGCGGCTCGGGTAGTAGAGCGCCACGGGGCCGGCATCGCCCCACCACCCCGGCAGCAGCCTGACCAGCGCGCCGCTCTCCAGCCAAGGCGCGGCAAACGGCATGGGCAGCAAGGCGACGCCCAGGCCCAGCACCGCGGCCTGCGCCATGGCCTCCGGATCGCTCAACACCATGCGCGGCGGACACACGACGGCGGCCTCGTCGCCCTGCGCATTGCGCAGGCTGACGCTGCGCAGCCGGCCGGTGGACGGGCTGCGCCGGGCAATGCCGTCGAGCCGCGCCAGGTCCTGCGGGCGGCGCGGCATCGTGCGGCCCGCCATGTACTGCGGCGACGCCGTCGCCACCACATGAATGCGCGCCAGCTCGCGCGCCACCACGCCCGGCACCAGGTCGATGCCACCGGCGATCGCCGCGTCGAACCCTTCGCCGACCAGGTCGACCGCGCGGTTGTCGAAGTGCCAGTCGGGCACGATGCCCGGGTATCGGGCGAGAAAGCCGCCGAGCAGCGGCACGAGGTAGGTGCGGCCGAAGCCCACGCCCATGCTGACCTTGAGCGAACCCGCCGGTTCGCCGTCGACGTGCGGCGCATCGTCGACGGCTTCCTGCAGGTTCGCGAGCGGGCGCTGCACCCGCTGCAGAAAGCGTTCGCCGGCTTCGGTGAGCGCGAGCCGGCGCGTGCTGCGGTGGAACAGCCGCCGGCCGAGCCGCCCCTCGAGCTGCGCGACGTTCTTGCTGACCGCCGCCGGCGTGAGGCCGAGGCGCCGTGCCGCCGCGGAGAAGCTGCCGCCTTCGGCGCTGCGCACGAACGATTCGAGAAGTGGCAGGGGAAACATCTTTCAACTTCCGGTTGAAGCAGATTCTGCCGGCATCCGGCTACTGCGAGCGGCACGAGCTGGCCACACTGACGCCGTTCGCAACTTCGGAAGAACCCGATGACATTCCCCACTCCCCTTTCTCCGCGGCCCCTGGACGGCAAGGTGGCGTTCGTGACCGGCGGCTCGCGCGGCATCGGTGCCGCCACGGTGCGCCGCCTCGCGCGCGACGGCGCCGCGGTGGCGTTCAGCTACTTGCAGGCAAGCGCCGCCGCCGATGCGCTGGTCCGCGGCATCCAGGCCGAAGGCGGGCGCGCCATGGCGCTGCGCATCGACGCGGCGGACGCCGCGGCGCTTGCCGCCGGCATCGACCAGGCCGCCGCGGCATTCGGCCGGCTCGACATCCTGGTGAACAACGCCGCGGTCGGCCTCATGGGCACGATCGACAGCTTCTCGCTGGCCGACTTCGACAAGACCTGGGCGGTGAACGTGCGCGCGGTGTTCGTCGCGACGCAGGCCGCGGCGGCCCTCATGCACGAGGGCGGGCGCGTGGTGGTCATCGGCAGCACGAACGCCGAGCGCGTGCCGTTCGCAGGCTTGAGCGTCTATGCGATGAGCAAGTCGGCGTTGAGCGCGCTGGTGAAAGGCCTCGCACGCGACCTCGGACCGCGCGGCATCACGGTCAACAACGTGCAGCCCGGCCCGGTGAACACGGACATGAACCCGGCCGACGGCCCGATGGCGAGCGCCATGCATGACCTGATGGCGGTGCGCCGGCATGCGCATGTGGACGAGGTCGCGGCGATGGTGGCCTATGTCGCCGGCCCCGAGGCGGCCTTCGTCACCGGCGCCAGCCTGCTGATCGACGGCGGTTTCGCGGCCTGACGCGGCAGGGCCTCAGCCCTCGAGGTTCTCGTGGTGCGCCGCCGCGCCCTGCTTCCAGTAGGCCGCGGCGCGAATCGCATGGCGGCTGTGGCCCTTGTCGTAGACCATGATGCGGCGCAGCGCCGCGACCGCGCGCGCTTCACCCGCGCACCAGGCGTAGCCTTCACCCGCCGGCCAGTCGAAGGCGCGCACCGCGGCCAGCCAGGCCGGCGTGTCCTGCGCCCACTGCACCGTCAGGTCGGCCGCCGTGTCGAAGCGGCGCTGCTCCGCAGGCTCGCTCGCCAGGCCAAACACGAAGGCGCGTGCGCCCGCGGGCAGTTCGGCCAGGCGCCGGGCGATGGCCGGAAGCGCCGTCTCGTCGCCGGCGAAGAGGTGCCAGTCGTAGTCCAGCGGCACGACGAAGGAGCCGCGCGGCCCGGCGATCACGGCGCGCTGGCCGGGTGCAGCCTGCGCCGCCCAGCGTGCCGCCGGGCCGTCGCCGTGCAGGGCGAACTCGATCGTCAGTTCGCGCCGCGCCAGGTCGGCATGGCGCGGGGTGTAGTCGCGCATCACCGGTTCGCCCCCGGCGTCGAGGATGAGCTTGACGTGGTCGTCGAAGGAGGCGCTCAGGAAATCGGCGAGCGATTCGCCGCCGAAGACGATGCGGCGCAGCCCCGGGCTCGGCCGCTCCACGCGCAGCACCTCGAGGTCGCGGCGCTTGATCTCATGGCGCAGGCGCTGCACGCGGCTGGCGGAAACGGCGGTCTGCATGGCACATCACCCACATAGTTGATAAAGTCATCCATCATGCCGAAATCAATTGACAATGTCAACCATGAGGGCGATGCCTGCTCCGCGCCCTCGAGCGCGACGCCCGACGATGCGCTCGAGCTGATGCATGCCGTCATGCACGCGCTGCGTGCCACCCAACACCGGCTGCTGCGCCACGGCCCGCACGACCTGACACCGATGGACGCACGCGTGCTCGGCTTCTTCGGCCGCCGCCCGGGCGCGACGCAAAGCGATCTGGCGGAACACAGCGGGCGGGACAAGGCACAGCTCGCGCGGCTGATCAAGGGGCTGCGCGAGCGCGGCCTGCTGCAGGGCGAGGTCGATGCCGAGGACCGCCGCAACATGCGGCTGCGCCTGACCGCCGAAGGGCGCACCATCCACCGCGCGCTGCAGCATCAGGCCAGGCGCATGGGCACGCGCGCCGTGGCCGGCATGACCGCGGCCGAACATGCGCAGCTCGTCGCGCTGCTGCAGCGCATGCACGCCAACCTCGCCGAGCGCTGAGCCGCCGGCGGCCCGCCGCGCTTGCGGGAAAACACGCGCACGCAAGCCGCGCGGGCTGCTCATACTTGCCGGAAACCCGGCTTACCCACCGGTAAGCTGAACCCGGCGCCGCCTTCGGCACGCCGAAGGAGACCGGTTTCTTGAACCCGCCCGCCGCTGCGTCGTCGCCCTGGTCGTCCGCTGAGGATCGAGCCCGAGACCGGGCCGACAAGCGTGATGCCGTGCTGCGTGCCGCCGCCCGGCTGTTCAACGAGAAGGGCTTTCACGCCACCTCGCTCGACGAGGTGGCCGAGCGGCTGAACGTCACCAAGCCCACGCTCTACTACTACGTCAAGAACAAGGACCAGATCCTGTTCGACTGCGTGCAGGCCGGGCTGAACCTCGTGCGCCAGCGCATCGCCGAGGCCGCATCCACCGGCGGCACGGCGCTCGACAGGCTGCAGGCCTGCATGGCGGCGTATGCGCAGGTGGTGACGCAGGACTTCGGCATGTGCGTGATCCGCGTCGGCGAGGATCCGCTGCCGGCGCAGCGCCGCGCCGAACTGCGGCATCTGAAGGCGTTGATCGACGGCGAGTTCCGGACCCTCATCGAAGAGGGCATTGCCGAAGGCTCGATCGCCCCGTGCGACGCCAAGCTCGCGGCCTTCACCCTCGCCGGCGCCATCAGCTGGATCGGTCGCTGGTACCGCCCCGACGGCGAGCTGTCGCCCCAGCAGGTGGCCGAGCACTGCATCGGCGTGCTGCTCCACGGGGTGCTGCCGCGGCCCGCGGTCGCGCCGAAGGCCACCACACGCAGGAGAAAAGCCGTATGAACTCCCTCGAACAGACGCTGGACGCCGGGGTGCTGCACCTGCGCCTGAACCGCCCGCAGGCGCTGAACGCGCTCGACGTGGCCACGGCCGAAGCCTTGCTGGCGGTCGCGCGTCAGTTGCCCGAGCGGCCCGAGGTGCGCGCCGTGCTTCTCAGCGGCGAAGGCCGCGCGTTTGCCGCCGGCGGCGACCTGGCCGCGATGCGCGCCGACCCGGTGAGCGGCGCCCGCGCGCTGATCGAGCCGCTGCATGCGGCGCTGCGCATCCTCACCGCCATCGACGCGCCGGTGATTGCCGCGCTGCACGGTGCGGTGGCGGGCGCCGGGCTGAGCCTGGCCGCCGCGGCCGATCTCGCCATCGCGGCCGAAGGCACGAAGTTCAACCTCGCCTACGTCAACATCGGCACGAGCTGCGACCTCGGCGCGACCTGGTCGCTGCCGCGCTTGCTGGGCCTGCGCCGTGCGCTGGAGATCGCGATGCTGAGCGAGAGCTTCGATGCGGCGCAGGCGCATGACATCGGCCTCGTGAACCGTGTGGTGCCGGCCGAACGCCTGCAGGAAGAAGCCGGCGCGCTGGCCAGGCGGCTGGCGAACGGACCCACGCAGGCGCTCGGGCGCATCAAGCGGCTGATGCGGGCGAGCTTCGAGCAGCCGTTCGGTGCGCAGCTCGACGCCGAGCGCGATGCGTTTCTCGAGTGCGCGGTGACGCCGGATTTCGCCGAAGGGCTGGAAGCCTTCTTCGGCAAGCGCGCGCCGGTGTTCAACGGGCGCGCGGCACAGGACCGCAAGGCATGAGTGCTCCGGTGCTCGAGGTCGATGGCGTGACGCTCGCGTTCGGCGGCGTGAAGGCGCTCAACGGCGTGAGCCTGGCGGTGGCGCCGGGCTCCATCACGTCGCTCATCGGGCCGAACGGCGCGGGCAAGACCTCACTGTTCAACACCATCTCGGGCTTCTACCGGCCGAGCGCCGGCTCCATCCGCTTTCGCGGCGAGGACATCACCCGCCTGCATGCGCCGCAGCGCGCCAAGCTCGGGCTGGCGCGCAGCTTCCAGAACATCGCGCTGTTCCGCGGCATGACGGTGCTGGACAACATCAAGCTCGGCCGCCACGCGCACCTCAAGACCAATGTGCTGCAGGCGCTCTGGTACGCCGGCTCGGCGCGCCGCGAGGAGGCCGAACTGCGCGCCGACATCGAGGAACGCATCATCGATTTCCTCGAGATCGACCACATCCGCCACGCCTCGGTGGCCGCCCTGCCCTACGGCTTGCAGAAGCGCGTGGAGATGGCGCGGGCGCTCGCCATGCAGCCGCAGGTGCTGATGCTCGACGAACCCGTGGCCGGCATGAACCGCGAGGAGACGGGCGACATGGCGCGCTTCATCCTGGACGTGCGCGAGGAATGGGGCATCACCGTGCTGATGGTGGAGCACGACATGGGCATGGTGATGGACCTGTCCGACCATGTGGTGGTGCTGAACTTCGGGCAGGTGATCGCCAGCGGCACGCCGCGCGAGGTGCAGGGCAATCCGGAGGTGGTGCGGGCGTATCTGGGCAGTGGCGAGGTGGCGGGGCGCTCGGCCGTGGAGGTGGCGGCATGAGCAACCCGTTTGCGCAGCGGCCCCCTCACCCCAGCCCTCTCCCCCAGCGGGGGAGAGGGGGCAACGCCGCGCTTCGTGTCACGAGCGCTGGTTGCGCACACCAGGCCGGCTCCCTCTCCCCCCTTGGGGGAGAGGGCTGGGGTGAGGGGGCCGCCGGCGAAGGACGCGTTCCATGAACGAACCCTTCGACTGGCTCTTCTTCACCGAGATCTCGCTCGCCGGCCTCGGCAGCGGCGGCCTGCTCGCGCTCACGGGCCTGGCCTTCGTCATCGTCTACAAGGCCACGCGCGTGGTGAACCTGGCCATCGGCGAGATGCTGATGATCTCGGCCTATGTGTTCTTCGCGCTCGCGGCCGGCTTCTCGCTGCCGATCTGGGCCGCGCTGCTGGGCACGGTGCTGGTGAGCGGGCTGCTGGGTGCGCTGATCGAGCGCACCATGATCCGGCCGATGCTGGGCGAGTCGCAGATCTCCACCTTCATGGTGACCGTCGGGCTCGCGTCGATCCTCGTCGGCCTCGTCGAACTGGTGTGGACGGCTTCACCCCAGCGCCTGCCCGAGTTCATGCCGCAGGACATGGTGATGCTCGGCGAGGCCTTCGTCGCGCCCAAGGTGTTCTACGGCTTTCTCGTCACCGCGCTGCTGATCGCCGCGGTGCTGCTGGTGTTCCGCTTCTGGCGCGGCGGCGTGGCGCTTCGCGCGACGGCCTCGGACCAGGCGGCGGCGTACGCCATGGGCATCAACGTGCCCCGCGTGTTCTCGCTCGCCTGGACGGCCGCCGCCATGATCGCGGCTGTGGCGGGCATCGTGGTGGGCGCGATCGGCGGCATCTCCTCGACCATGGGCGTGTTCGGCCTGTCGGTGCTGGTGGTAGTGATCGTCGGCGGCCTGGACAGCGTGATGGGCGCGCTGGTGGGCGGGCTGATGGTGGGGCTGGTCGAGGCCTGGGCCGGGGCGTATCTCGGCGGCGAGTTCAAGCTGGTGGCCACCTTCACGCTGCTCGTGCTGGTGCTCGTGCTGCGGCCGTACGGCTTGTTCGGCACGCGTGAGATCGAGAGGCTCTGACCATGCGCATCGGCGCCGCCAAACAAAGCTACGTGGCCGATGCCGCGCTGTTCGACACGCCCACGCAGCGCGCCTGGGCGGCGGGCCTGGCCATCGCGCTCGTGGCGTTTCCCTTCCTCGCCAACGAATACTGGCTCTACCTCGCCTGCCTGATCGCCATCCACACCGCGAGCGCGTGCGGGCTCAACATCCTCACCGGCTACACCGGCCTCGTCAGCCTGGGCCAGGCGGCGTTCATGGGCCTGGGCGCCTACACCGTCGCCATTCTCGAAACCCGCCTGGGCACGCCCTTCCTGCTCAACATCGTGGCCGGCGGTGTGGTCGCGATGCTGGGCGGCGTGCTGGTGGGCATTCCCTCGCTGCGGGTGAAAGGCCTGTACCTCGCGATCGTCACCATCGCGGCCTCGGTGCTCGCGCACTTCGTGTTCTCCAACCTCGCCATCACCGGCGGCACGGCGGGGCTGTCGATTCCGCCGGCCAGCCTCTTCGGCGTGGTGCTGGACACCTCGTTCCGCCTGTACTGGCTGATCGTGCCGGTGGCGGTGCTGATGCTGGTCGGCGCGGCCAACCTGTTTCGCACGAGGGTGGGCCGCGCCTTCATCGCCATCCGGGATCGCGACATCTCGGCCGAGGTGCTGGGCATTCCGCTGCTGCGCTACAAGCTGCTGTCGTTCGCGGTGTCGTCGTTCTACGCCGGCG
>JBIQKU010000108.1:0-11646 GCA_044506225.1 Rubrivivax sp.
CCCCAGGAAGAACCATGAAACGCACCTACCAAGCCTCGAAGACCCGCCGCGCCCGTACCCACGGCTTCCTCGTGCGCATGAAGACCCGTGGCGGCCGCGCCGTGATCGCGCGTCGCCGCGCCAAGGGCCGCAAGCGCCTGGGCCTCTGAGCCGGGTCGGGTCGACCGACCCCGGCCGCCACGTTTCCCTTCGGCATCCGTGATCGGCCACATCGTCCGCGCTGCCGACTTCCAGCGAGCCCTCGGCACGAGGCCGGCGGCTCGCAGCAAGCATTTCAGCGTTCACCATGTCGCCGCCGGGCCGAAAGTGCCTGGCAGGGTGTCGTCAACTGCCGGAATCGCCGAGTTGTCAACAGGCGGCGTGCAAGAAGTCGCGCGATCTGTGGATGACTTGCCGGCGGACAGGACGATGCCGCCCCTCGCCGGTGCGGTCGTTCCCAAGCGCCATGCCCGCCGCGCGGTGACACGCTCGCTGCTCAAGCGCCAGGTCTATGCCGCGCTGGCGCGCCGGCCCGGCCTCTCGGGCGGCCTGTGGGTAGTGCGCCTGCGTGCCCCCTTCGACCGCGCCCAGTTCAAGAGCGCGGCGTCGGATGCGCTGCGTGCTGCGGCTCGCGCCGAGCTCGACCGGCTGCTGGACGACGCGCTCGCCCGCGGCGGCGCTGCGCGCCGTTGAGCGCCCGAGCCCCGGACAGCGCGATGCGGCGGTTTCTCTCATTCCTGCATGCCTTGCCGCGGCGCGGGCTCATCGCCCTGGTGCGCGGCTATCGCTTCTTCCTGAGCCCTTGGCTGGGAAGCAGCTGCCGCTTCGAACCGACCTGCTCGGCCTATGCGCTGCAGGCACTCGAGCGGCACGGCGCGATGACCGGCAGCGCCCTGACGATCACGCGCCTCGCGCGCTGCCACCCCTGGTGCGCCGGCGGTCATGACCCGGTACCCGCGGCACCACGCCTGTTCGGCTTCCTGGGGCCCCGCGAGCCGGCAAGCGCGCCGAACCCGTCTTCCATTTCCGTCGAAAAGAACACTCCATGACAGACATGCGCCGCACCTTTCTCTGGGGTGTCTTCATCTTCTCGCTGTTCATGCTGTACGACGCCTGGAACCGGCACACCGGCCAGCCGTCGCTGTTCGCGCCGCCGCCGGTCGCACAAGCGCCCGCCACCCCGGCCGCGGGCGGTGACACTGGCGTGCCGGCAGCCGGCAGCAGCGCGTTGCCCGGCGCACCCGTGGCCGGCGGCGTGCCGGCCGCCGAGACCGCGCCCGCGGCCGAGCCGATCGTCATCACCACCGACCTGGTGAAGGCAGACATCGACCCGCGCGGCGGCGACCTGGTGCGCCTCGAACTGCTGGAGCAGCGCGAACAGGAGAGCCACCCCTGGTACCAGCCTTTCCTCGCGCTCTTCGGTGGCGATGAACCCCGCGAGGAGAACAACCTCGTGCTGCTGGACCGCTCGGCGCAGCGCTATTACGTGGCGCAGACCGGCTTGGTGCCGACCGCTGCCGGCGCCACCTTCCCGAACCACAACACGCCGATGCGCATGGTCAGCAGCGAGCGCACGCTGGCCGATGGTGCGCGCGAGCTGGTGGTGGTGCTGGAATCGCAGCCGGTCGGCGGCGTGACGCTGCGCAAGACCTACCGCTTCCAGCGTGGCAGCTACCTCATCGGTGTGACGCACGAGGCCATCAACGCCTCGGGCGAGCCGGTCAGCCCGCAGCTCTACCTGCAGCTGGTGCGCGACGGCCGGGCGCCTCCGGGCGAGTCGGCCTTCTACTTCACCTTCACCGGCCCGGCGATCTACACCGAGAACTCCAAGTTCAAGAAGATCGACTTCGACGACATCGCCGCCGGCGACAAGCCGGAGTACGAGACCCATGCCGACAACGGCTGGGTCGCGATGGTGCAGCACTACTTTGCCTCGGCCTGGCTGGTCGACCCGGCCGACGGCCCGGCCCTGCCGCGCGACTACTTCACCCGCAAGGTCGGCAACAACTACGCGGTGGGCATGCTGCTGCCGCTGGGCGAGATCGCGCCGGGCGAGAGCCGCACGCTGCAAGCCCAGCTGTTCGCCGGCCCGCAGGAGGAGAAAAAGCTCGAGGCCCTGGCCGAGGCCGAGCCGATCAAGGCCCAGGGGCTGGAGCTGGTGAAGGACTACGGCTGGTTCACCATCCTGTCCAAGCCGCTGTACTGGCTGCTCGAGAAGCTCTACAGCATCCTCGGCAACTGGGGCTGGGCCATCGTCGCGCTGGTCATCGCGTTGCGCGTGGCCTTCTACTGGCTCAACGTCAGCGCCTACCGTTCGATGGCGAAGATGAAGGCCGTGGGCCCGCGCATCACCGAGATGCGCGAGCGCCTGAAGGACAAGCCGCAGCAGATGCAGCAGGAGATGATGCGCATCTACCGCGAGGAGAAGATCAACCCGCTGGGCGGCTGCCTGCCGATCTTCGTGCAGATGCCGTTCTTCATCGCGCTGTACTGGGTGCTGCTGTCGTCGGTGGAGATGCGCAACGCGCCGTGGATCGGCTGGATCCATGACCTGTCGGCGCCCGACCCGTACTTCATCCTGCCGCTGCTGATGACGGCGTCCAGCGTGCTGCAGGTGGCGCTGAACCCGAAACCGCCCGATCCCATGCAGGCCAAGATGATGTGGATCATGCCGCTGGCGTTCTCGGTGATGTTCTTCTTCTTCCCGGCCGGCCTGGTGCTGTACTGGCTGACGAACAACATCCTGGCGATCTCGCAGCAGTACCTCATCAACAAGCAGCTGGGCGTGCTCAAGAGCTAGCGCCGCCGGTCGCGACAATGGGCGCCATGCTGGCGCGCCACCTCGACCCGATCGCCGCCGTCGTCACCGCCCCCGGGCGCGGCGCGGTGGGCATCGTGCGCGTGTCCGGCCGCAACCTGGCCGGCTTCGTGCAGGCGCTGTGCGGCCGCGCGCTCGCGCCGCGCCATGCGAGCTACCTGCCCTTTCCCGATGCGCAAGGTGCGCCCATCGACCACGGGCTGGCGCTCTACTTCCCCGCACCACATTCCTACACCGGCGAAGACGTGCTCGAGCTCCAGGCCCACGGCGGGCCGGTGGTGCTGCAGCTGCTGCTCGCGCGCTGCCTGGAGGTGGCGGCGCAACTGGATGCACACGGCGCCGCGCTGCTGCCGCGGCTGCGCCTGGCGGAACCGGGCGAGTTCACCGAGCGCGCGTTTCTGAACGACAAGCTCGACCTCGCGCAGGCCGAGGCCGTCGCCGACCTGATCGAGGCCAGCACCGAGGCCGCGGCCCGCTCCGCCGGCCGTTCGCTCGGCGGCGAGTTCTCGCGTGAGATCGGCGTGCTGCGCGACGGCCTGGTGCGCCTGCGCATGCTGGTCGAGGCGACGCTGGACTTTCCGGAAGAAGAGATCGACTTCCTGGAAAAGGCCGACGCCCGCGGCCAGCTCGCCGCCCTCAGCGCCCAGCTCGACGGCGTGCTCGACCGCGCCCGCCAGGGTGTGTTGCTGCGTGAAGGCATGACGGTGGTGATCGCCGGCCAGCCCAACGTCGGCAAGAGTTCGCTGCACAATGCGCTGGCGGGGGCGGAGCTGGCGATCGTCACGCCGATTCCCGGCACCACCCGCGACAAGGTGAGCGAGACGCTGCAGATCGAAGGCGTGCCGGTGCATGTGATCGACACCGCCGGCCTGCGCGACAGCGAGGACGAGGTGGAGCGCATCGGCATCGCACGCAGCTGGGCCGAGATCGAGGCGGCCGACGCGCTGCTGTTCGTGCGCGACCTGTCGCGCGCCGGCGAACCGGCCTACGACGCCGCGGACGCGCGCATTGTCGAGAAGCTGCCCGCAGCGCTCGCCGACAGTGGGCGCCTGCTCACCGTCTGGAACAAGGCCGACCTGGCGGCGCAAGCGGCGCCCGCCGATGGGGTGAGCGTCTCCGCCCGCCTGGGCAGCGGCCTCGACGGGCTGCGCCAGCGCCTGCTGGACTTGGCCGGCTGGCATGCCGGCAACGAAGGCGTGTTCATCGCCCGCACCCGCCACCTGCAGGCGCTGCGCAGCGCCCGCGAACACCTGCTGGGCGCCGCCGCCCACGCTTCCCAGGCCGACCAGGCGCTGGACCTGTTCGCCGAGGAACTGCGCCTCGCGCAGCACGCGCTCGGCGAGATCACCGGCGAATTCACCAGCGACGACCTGCTGGGCGAGATCTTCAGCCGCTTCTGCATCGGCAAATAAGCGCCGTCCGGCACCGCACCGGTGGCGAAACGATGAACGGCGTCACGGCAGGGCCGACCGGCGCGTGACCACCTGTCACAGGGGCCGGCGGCGCCGGATGCGCGCTCGATAATTCCTGTCTCCCGGCGATGCGCGGGTCAACCGGCCGGCCCGAACAGGGACACACCATGGATTTCGACGCACTTGTACAGGCGATCCAGACGCTGAATGCGGAAGACGCCTTCCGTCCGCGGCTCAATGCCGAGCAATGGCGCAGCGTCGCGCCCTTCTTCACCCGCCACGAGATCCGCGCCGGCGACCTGCTCATCAAGCAGGGCGAGACCGACCGGGCGATGTACCTGCTCGCCCGTGGCTCCATGCAGGTGTTCGTGAGCGGCGGGCCGCCCGGTGCGCATCGCATCGCCATCCTGCGCCCCGGCGCCATCGTCGGCGAGCCGGGCCTGTTCAGCGATGGCCCGCGCATGGCCAATGTGGAAGCCGTCACCCCCTGCATCGTCTGGGCGCTGCGCGGCCCGCGGCTGGAGGAACTGGCGCAACGCCTGCCGGCGCTGGCGCTGGAGCTGGTGCGGGCGGCGGCCGGCGTGATGACGGTGCGCATGCGCGCCAGCCAGACGCTGAACACGCCGGTGACCTGAACCGCCGGCGCCGCTTTGTGCCGAGGGCCGCGTTCGCGGCCCTTTTTCTTGCGGGCGCGCCGCCTCAGTGGCCGTCGAAGCTCACCAGCGTGAACAGCGGCAGGCCGGAGTCGCGCAGCTTCTGTGCACCGCCGAGCTCGGGCAGCTCGACGATGGCCGCACCTTCGATCACCGTCGCACCCAGCCGCTCGAGCAGGCGGCGGCCGGCCAGCATGGTGCCGCCGGTGGCGATCAGGTCGTCGATCAGCACCACCCGGTCGCCCTGCTTGACCGCGTCGGTGTGCATCTCCACCGTGGCCGAGCCGTATTCGAGTTCGTAGGTTTCCTCCACCGTGGTGAAGGGCAGCTTGCCCTTCTTGCGGATGGGCACGAAGCCGACGTTGAGCTCGTACGCGAGCACCGAGCCGATGATGAAGCCGCGCGCGTCCAGCCCGGCAATGGCGTCGGGGCGCACATCGAAATAGCGGTGCACGAAATGGTCGATCAGCACCCGGAACACCCGCGGGTTCGACAACAGCGGCGTGATGTCGCGGAACTGCACGCCCGGCGCCGGCCAGTCGGGCACGGTGCGGATGTGCTGCTTGATGTCGTCGGAGGAGGCAGGGGCGGCGTTCATCGCGGCTGGGTTCGGGAGCGGGCGGGCATTGTCGGCCACCGCCCGGCGGCCGCTTCGGGCAAACCCCGTGCGCCGGCGTGCCGAAGGTGACACGGATTCCCGAGCGGCCGTGACAGAGTGCACGAATGCTCAAGACTGCGTGGGTCACCCCGGTTCGTTCGCTGCTCCCCCATGGGCCCGCCAGCCCCGACCGGGTGATCGAGGCGCGCGGCGGCTTCATCTTCAGCAGCGAACACATCCGCACGCCGGCGACGGTGCGGCCCTCGGCGGTGCTGCTGTTGAGCGCCTGCCGCACGCCGTTCACCCTCAGCGTCGCCGGACGGCGCGAGCGGCTGCAGGCCGTGGCCATCCGGCCGAACGTGCGCCGTGGGCTGGATGCGCTGGGCGCGCAACTGCTGAGCGTGAACATCCATCCAACGCACCGCGCCTTCCCCAGCTTCCAGGCCCTGCCCGGCGACGGCGTGCTGGCGCTCGGGCGCGAGGCCTTCGAGGGCCTGGACCGCGACATGCGCGCCGCCTGCCGCGGCCAGCTCGGCCGCGAAGCGGGCGGGCGCCTGTTCGATGGCCTCGTCGAGACGGCGCTCGGCGTCCTGCCGTGCCGCGTGCCACCGCATCCGCAACGCGAGGCGGTGCTGCGCCTGCTCGCCGCCCGGCCCGACGCGACGCTGCGTGAACTCGCCACGGCGCTGGGCCTGTCCTACCACCGCATGTCGCATGTGTTCACCCAGGCCGTCGGCCTGCCGTTTCGTAGCTACCGCAACTTCGACCGCATGTGCCGCGCCGGGCGGCTGTTCGCCACCGGCCGCAGCTTCACCGGCATCGCGCATGCCGCGGGCTTCAGCGACTCGGCCCACTTGTCGCACACCTGGCGCCGGCGCTACGGACTTTCCCCGAGCCAGGCGCGCGGCGACAAGTACATACAAGCGCGTTCCTGAGGCGCGCCCAAAGATCGGCCTTCACCTCATGTACATGACGAAGGAGACCGACCGATGAAGTTCAAGCATTCGCCGACGCTGGTGGCCCTCGCGGCCAGCCTCATGCTGGTCGCCTGCGGCGGCGGGGACGGCGACCCGGCGCCGGAGGAAACCCGCGACCAGGACGCACGCGCCTTCGCACCCGCCGATCCGACGGCGACCACCTTCGGCGCGCTCGCGCCGGCCGCGGGCGACAGCGTCGACGTGACGGCCACCGACCGCTGGGCCGGCGTGCTCGGCGGCGCGGCCTATCGCATCGAGGTGCCGGCCAACTGGAACGGCAAGCTGGTGATGTATGCGCACGGCTACCGCGGCACCGGCGAGGCGCTCACCGTCAGCAACCCGTCGATCCGCCGCTACCTCGTGAACAACGGCTATGCCTGGGCGGCGTCCAGCTACAGCAAGAACTACTACGACGTGCGCGCGGGCGTCGAGGACACCAACGCGCTGGCGCTGCAGTTCAACACCATCGCGGCCGCCAACGGCCGCACGCTCGGCGCGCCGGACAAGGTCTTCATCACCGGCCATTCGATGGGCGGCCACATCGCGGCGGCGGCCATCGAGCAGGAAGCGGCGACCCACGCGGTGAACAAGGTGAGCTACGCCGGTGCGGTGCCGATGTGCGGCGTGGTCGGCGACACCGAGCTGTTCAACTACTTCGCGGGCGCGCAGGCGGCGGCGCAGGCGCTGGCCGGGCAGGCCGACCATCCGTTCACCGAGTGGGCCGACATTGCCGTGCCGGTGTCGAACGCACTGTTCACCGGCGGGCTGACCGCGCAGGGCGCGCTGGCCATTCCCATCCAGCCCAACGGCACGGTGGGCCTGCAGTACATGTCGGTCATCGAGCACCTCACCGGCGGCGACCGGCCGCTGTTCGAGCTGGGCTACGGTCTCGGCAGTTTCGGCTCGGCCTACGGCACCTTCGGCGGCGACGGCACGGTGAACGGCATCCTCAACAAGAATGTGCTGGACACCACGCACCTCACCTACACCATCCAGGGAGATCCGACGGCGTCGGCGGCCCTCAATGCCGCCGCGCAAGATCTGACGCCCGACGCGGACGCCAACCGCCTGCGCCGCGACGGCCTGCGCTGGATCCCGAAGGTGAACGGCGAGTTCAGCGTGCCCGTCGTGTCGCTGCACACCCTCGGCGACCTGTTCGTGCCATTCAGCATGCAGCAGGTGTATCGCGAGCGCGCCGAGGCCAACGGCAACGGCGGGCTGCTGGTGCAGCGCGCGATCCGCGGCATCTCGCACTGCGACTTCACGGTGGCCGAGCAGGTCAAGGCCTTCGACGACATGATCCAGTGGGAGGCGGGTGGCGCGAAGCCGGGCGGTGACGATGTGCTGACGGCCGCCACCGTCGCCGCACCGACCTACGGCTGCGCCTTCACCGACAACACGCTGGGTCCTGACGACGCCACCGGCACGGGTAGCGTCACGCACCTGCGTGGGCTGATCGCGGCCACACCCGGCGGCGCCTGCGTCAACTGACGCCGCCGGCACGCACGTGAGCAAAGGGGAGCCGGCGGGCTCCCCTTTTTGTTTGCCGTGGCGGTGAACCACCGCGCCGCGCGCAGGGCTTCGCGCCCGCCATCGTGGCCGGGGGCCGTGCCTAGAATGCCAACCCCGCTTCGGCCGACCGGCCCTCCGCCATGGACGCCTCCCCCCGCTCGACACCGCCGTTCGACGCCGCGCGCGCGCTGCGCCTGGCGGCGCACACGCTCGACATCGAGGCGCAGGCCGTGCTCGGCCTGAAGGCGCGTCAGGGCGAGAGCTTCACGCGCGCGGTGCAGGCCATGCTGAACTGCAGCGGTCGCGTGGTGGTGATGGGCATGGGCAAGAGCGGCCATGTGGGCCGCAAGATCGCCGCGACGCTTGCCTCCACCGGCACGCCGGCGATGTTCGTGCACCCGGGCGAGGCGAGCCACGGCGACCTGGGCATGGTCGCGCCCGGCGACATCGTGGTGATGATCTCCAACTCGGGCGAAGCGGACGAGGTGGTGAGCATCCTGCCGGCCGTCAAGCGCGTCGGCATCACGCTGGTGGCGATGACCGGGCGCGCGGATTCCTCGCTGGCCCGCCATGCCGACATCGTGCTGGACACGGCCGTCGACCAGGAGGCCTGCCCGCTCAATCTCGCACCCACGGCCAGCACCACGGCGCAGATTGCGCTGGGCGATGCGCTGGCCGTCGCCTTGCTGGATGCCCGCGGGTTTCGCGAGGAGGACTTCGCGCGCTCCCACCCCGGCGGCAGCCTCGGGCGCAAGCTGCTCACCCATGTGCGCGACCTGATGCGCAGCGGCGACGACCTGCCGCTGGTGCGCCGCGACACCGGCTTCAGCGAGATGATGCGGCTGATGAGCGGCAAGGGCCTGGGCGCGGCCATCGTGGTCGACGAGGCCATGCAGGTGCAGGGCATCTTCACCGACGGCGACCTGCGCCGCTGGCTCGAGCAAGGTCGCGACCTGCGCGGCTCCACCGCCGGCGAACTGATGCACCCGAGCCCGAAAACCGTGCGCCCGGACGTGCTGGCCGTCGAAGCCGCCCGGCTGATGGAGGAAGCGCGCATCACGCTGGTGCTGGTGGCCGATGCCGGCGGGCGCCTGGTCGGCGCGATCAATTCCAACGACCTGATGCGGGCCAAGGTCATCTGATGAGCCGCGCCGAACTGCCGCGTACGCCCGCGCTCAGCTTCGACGCCGAACTGCTGCTCGCCGCCCAGGGCGTGCGCGCTGCGATCTTCGATGTCGACGGCGTGCTGACCGACGGCCGCATCTACCTGAGCGAGCGCGGCGAGGAGTTCAAGGCCTTCAGCACGCTGGACGGCCACGGCCTCAAGCTGCTGGCGCAAGGCGGCATCACGCCGATCGTCATCACCGGCCGCGATTCGCCGGCGGTGCGCCGGCGGGTGGCCGACCTCGGCATCGCGCATGCGGTGTACGGCGCGGTCGACAAGCTGGCCGCGGCGGCGCCGCTGCTCGCGCAGCTGCAGCTCGACTGGCCGCAGCTCGCCGTCATGGGCGACGACTGGCCCGACCTGCCACTGATGACCCGCGCCGGCTTCGCGGTCGCGCCCGCCGGCGCGCACATCGAGGCCATTGCCGTGGCCCACCACGTCACGCGTTCACACGGCGGCCATGGGGCCGCGCGCGAATGCTGCGACCTGCTGCTCACCGCGGCCGGGCGCTACGCCGCGCTGCTGCACGGCCATCTGCGCACGCTCGACCGTGGCGATTGAAGACCAGCTGCTCGACGGCCCGGGCGCGCTTCCGCCCGACGCGGCACAGCCGAGCGCGCCCCCCGTGCGGCGGCGCAGCGTCGGCGACTGGCTGATCGCCGCGTCGGCCTACCTGCCGCTGCTGCTCATGGGGCTGCTCGCGCTCGGCACCTGGTGGCTCGTGCGCAACACGCCGGTGTTCGAGCCGCCGCAGGCCGCGGCGCCGCTGCGGCACGAGCCCGACTACATGATGAGCCGCTTCCTGGTGCAGCGCTTCGACGAGAGCGGCGCGATGCGCGCCAATCTGGAAGGCGATGCGCTGCGCCACTACCCGGACACCGACACGCTGGAGGTCGACAACGCCCGGCTGCGCGCCGTGGCACCCGACGGCCAGGTCACGCTCGCGTCGGCGCGGCTCGCGGTGTCCAACGGCGACGGCAGCGAGGTGCAGCTTCGCGGCGGCGCCGAGGTGCTGCGCGAGGCGACGGCGGACGAAGCGCCGATCACCTTCAGCGGCGAGTTCCTGCATTTCTTCGTGGCCACCGAGCAGGTGCGCTCGCATCTGCCGGTGGTGGTCACCCAGGGCAACACCCGCATGCGGGCGGATGCCTTCGCGTACGACCACCCCGGTCGCGTGCTGCAGCTGCACGGCGAGGTGCGCGCGGTCTTCGAGCCGCGCCTGGCGGGACGGCGGCGCTGATGGCCCGGCCGCTGCTCTTCATCACCGGGGCCTCCAGCGGCATCGGCCAGGCGCTGGCGTTGCGCTTTCACCGCGCGGGCTACCGGCTGGCGCTGGTGGCGCGGCGCGAGGCGGCGCTGCACGAATGGGCGGCCTCGCTCGGCCTGGCTGGCGACGACGTGGGCATCTATGCGGCCGACGTGCGTGATGTCGACGCCATCACCGCCGCGGGGCGTGCCTGCATCGCGGCCCAGGGGCTGCCCGATGTGGTCATCGCCAACGCCGGCATCAGCGCCGGCGTGGACACCGCCGAGGCCGAGGATCTGGAGGTCATCCGCGCCACCTACGAGACCAACAACCTCGGCATGGCGGCGACCTTCCAGCCGTTTGTCGCGCCCATGCGCGAGCGCCGCAGCGGCCGGCTGGTGGGCATTGCCAGCGTGGCCGGCATTCGCGGCCTGCCCGGGCATGCCGCTTACTGCTCCAGCAAGGCGGCGGTGATCAGTTACTGCGAAAGCCTGCGCGGCGAATGCCGGCCTTTCGGTGTCAAGGTGGTGACCATCGGGCCGGGGTATGTGGACACCCCGCTGACCCGGGGTAATCCCTATGCGATGCCGTTCCTGATGCAACCGGAAGCCTTTGCCGACAAGGCGTTCGATGCCATCGTCGCCGGCGTCAGTTATCGGGTGATTCCCTGGCAGATGGGGCTGGTGGCGAAGTTGCTGCGCCTGCTGCCGGATCGGGTCTTCGACGCGGTGCTGGCCGGCCGCTCGCGCAAGCCGCGGCACAAGGGCGGCTCGGGCGGCGAGCGCTGAGCGGGCGGCCGCCGGACATGAAAAAGGCGGTGGGCTTTCGCACCACCGCCTGATTCGAAGCCGCTCGGCCGAAGCCGAGGGCGCAGTCAGATCAGTAACCGCCGCGGCCGCCGCCGCCGTAGCCGCCACCGCCGGAGCGGCCACCACCACCGCCACCGCCGTAGCCGCCGCCACCACCGCCGCCGTAGCCGCCGCGGCCGCCGCCACCACCACCACCGTAGCCGCCACCGCCGCCGCCATAGCCGCCACCACCGCCGTAGCCGCCGCGGCCGCCACCGCCGCCGTAGCCGCCCGGACGCTCTTCACGCGGGCGAGCTTCGTTGACGACCAGCGCGCGCCCTTCGAGGGCCTGACCGTTCATGCCGTTGATGGCCGACTGGGCTTCGGCGTCCGAGCCCATTTCGACAAAGCCGAAGCCCTTGGAGCGGCCGGTGTCGCGGTCCATCATGACCTTGGCCGACGAGACCGAACCGAACTGCGAGAACGCCTGCTGGAGAT
>JBIQKU010000109.1:0-11640 GCA_044506225.1 Rubrivivax sp.
ATGGCTTCGGCCTCGTCGCCTTCGGGCGTGCCCTTGAACTCCGGGGAAAGATCGGTCTGCATGGCAATCTCAGACGCCCGGGAACATGCGCCCCGGATTGAACACGCCGTCGGGGTCGAAGGCCTTCTTCATCTGGCGGTGGATGCGGTCCAGCGGCGTCTTCAGCGGCGAGAACACGCCGGGCGACTTGTCCTGCGCGTTGAAGATGGTCGCGTGCCCGCCGAAGCGCGCCACCGCCTCGCGCACGCGCGCCGCCGGCAGCGCAGTGCACAGCCAGCGCTGGCCGCCGCCCCATTGGATCTCCGGCTCTCCGTTGAGCGCCAGCGGCGGCGCGGTGGGCGGCAGCGACAGCCGCCACAACCGCGCGCCGCTGCCCGAGGCCACGGCGCGGCGGGCGCCGACGAAATAGTCGTCGCTGTGTTCGCGCAAGCCGTTCCAGAACGCGGCGGCATGCGTGCCGTCGATCAGCTCGCCGCCCAGCGTCTGCACCGCAGCCTGCACCGCGGCCAGCGCGCCACGCAGGCGCAGCAGCAGCGCGCCGTCCCACCAGGCGCTCGCGTTCAGCGGCAGCGGCTGGCCGGTCCAGCGGTTGAGCTGCTCGATGGCGCCGCCTTCACCCAGTTCAAAACGCAACGTGGCCGTGGCCGGTGCCACCGGCATCACTTTCAGCGACACCTCGCAGATCACGCCCAGCGTGCCGAGCGAGCCGGCCATCAGCCGCGCCACGTCGTAGCCGGCCACGTTCTTCATCACCTGCCCGCCGAAGCTCAGCACCTCGCCGCGGCCGTTGAGGACGGTGGCGCCCAGCATGAAGTCGCGCACGCCGCCCACGCACGCCCGCGACGGGCCGGCCAGGCCCGCGGCCACCATGCCGCCGACGGTGGCGCCGGCGCCGAAATGCGGTGGCTCGAACGGCAGGCACTGGCCGCGCTCGGCCAGCGTGGCTTCGAGCTCGGCGAGCGGTGTGCCGCAGCGCGCGGTGACCACCAGCTCGCTCGGCTCGTAGCTCGAGATGCCCGACAGCCCGCTCACGTCCAGCGGCTCGCCCACCGGCTCCTCGCCATAGAACTGCTTGCTGCCGCCGCCGCGGATCTGCAGGCGCACGCCGCTCTGGCGGGCGGCATGCACACGCTCGACGAGCGGGGCGAGGGCGGCGTCGAGCGGATGCGTCATCGGTGGGGCGGTCGGGTCTTTCAGAAGCGGGGGATGTCGGCGAAGGGTAGGAGCCCGCGGCGCACGTGCATCTTGCCGCCCTCGGCGCAGCGCGACAGCGTCGGGATCACCTTGCCGGGGTTGAGCAGCTCCAGCGGGTCGAACGCGCGCTTGAGCGCGGCCATCTGCGCATGTTCCTCGGGCGAGAACTGCACGCACATGGAGCCGAGCTTTTCCACACCCACGCCGTGTTCGCCGGTGATGGTGCCGCCCAGGCGCACGCTGGTCTCGAGGATGTCGGCGCCGAAGAGCTCGCAGCGGCGCAGCTGGTCGGGGTCGTTGGCGTCGAAGAGGATGAGCGGGTGCAGGTTGCCGTCGCCCGCATGGAACACATTCACGCAGCGCAGGCCGTAGGTCTTCTCCATCTCCTGGATGGCGAGCAGGATGTCGGCCAGGCGGCGGCGCGGAATGGTCGAGTCCATGCACATGTAGTCGGGGCTGATGCGCCCGCTGGCCGGAAAGGCGTTCTTGCGCCCGCTCCAGAAGCGCAGGCGCTGGGCCTCGTCGCGGCTCACTTCCAGGCGCGTCGCGCCACTGCGGGTGAGCACGTCCAGCATGCGCTGGATCTCCTCGGCCACCTCCTCGGGCGTGCCGTCGCTCTCGCACAGCAGGATGGCTTCGGCATTCAAGTCGTAGCCGGCGTGCACGAAATCCTCGACCGCCGCGATCATCGGCCGGTCCATCATCTCCAGGCCCGCCGGGATGATGCCGGCGGCGATGATGTTGGCCACCGCGTCGCCGGCTTTGCGCACGTCGTCGAAGCTCGCCATGATGCAGCGCGCGAGCTGCGGCTTCGGGATGAGGCGCACCGTCACCTCGGTGACGACGGCCAGCATGCCCTCGCTGCCGACCACGGCCGAGAGCAGGTCCAGGCCGGGCGCGTCGAGCGCGTCGCCGCCGAACTCGACCACCTCGCCCTCGATCGTGAAGCCGCGCACCTTGAGCACGTTGTGCACCGTCAGGCCGTACTTCAGGCAGTGCACGCCGCCGGAGTTCTCGGCCACGTTGCCGCCGATGGTGCAGGCGATCTGGCTGCTCGGGTCGGGCGCGTAGTACAGGCCGTGGGGCGCGGCGGCCTCGCTGATGGCGAGGTTGCGCACGCCGCACTGCACGACCGCCGTGCGCGCGTACGGATCGATCTTCAGGATGCGGTTGAACTTGGCCAGCGCCAGCGTCACGCCCATGCGGTGCGGCATGGCGCCGCCCGACAGCCCGGTGCCGGCGCCGCGCGCCACGCAGGGCACCTTCAGCCGCCGGCAGGTGCGCAGCACGGCGGCGACCTGGTGTTCATCCTCGGGCAGGGCCACGGCCAGCGGATGCTGGCGGTAGGCGGTGAGCCCGTCGCATTCGTAGGGCGCCACCTGCTCGGCCTGCCACAGCAGCGCGCCGCGCGGCAGCACCGCCGACAGCGCCTCCACCACTTCCGCCTGGCGTGCTGCGCGTTCGTCGGCGGATGGGGCGTCGGTGCGGGGCTCGGGCAGGAGGGCAGCCATGGGAAACGCGGGCAAGGGGCGGCAGACGCAACCCTCGGACTGTAGCCCGCCCCGGTGCCGCGCCGTCACAATGGCGCGCTCGCTTTCGCCCGCGTGCCCGTGATGACCCCTGTTCCCGCCGCGTCCCCGCCCGGCCGCTTCGATGCCGCGGGCCTCGTGCTCGCCTGCGCGGGGGTGGCGGCTCTGGCGTGGGCGGTGATGTCGCCGGAGGCGCTGCTGCGGCTGATGGACGAAACGGGCCCCATCGAGCACGCCACGGCGCTGCTGTACTTTCTTGGCGCGGCCTGGGTGCTCGTGGCCGGCGTGCCGCAGACCGAGCGTCCGCTGCGCCTGCCGCTGGGCGTGCTGCTGTGCGGCTTCGGCGCCCGCGAGCTGGACCTGCACAAGGCCTTCAGCGGGCTGAGTGTGCTCAAGGGCAGCTTCTACCTGGGCGATGCGCCCTGGGCGCACAAGCTGGCCGCGCTCGCCGCGGTGCTGCCGGTGCTGGCGGCGATCGTCGTCCTGCTGCTGCGCTACACCGCCCCGGTGTGGCGCGGCCTGCGCCGCGGCCAGGCGGGTGCGGTGACGGTGGCGGTGTTCGTCGCCACGCTGGTGGTGTCCAAGATCCTGGACCGCTCGCGCATGGTGCTGCTCGAGGACTACGGCGTGGATGTCGGCGTGTCGGTCAGCGCCTTGCTGGTCGCGCTGGAAGAATCGCTGGAACTCGCCCTGCCGCTGATCGTGATGGCGGCCTTGCTGCGCCGGCGGCGCGCCGCGGCGGCGCTCAGCCAGCCACGAACACCGTGAGCACGCCGGTATAGCCGTAGAGCTGGTCGCGGGCGATCTCGCCGCCCGCGAAGAAGCCGGCCAGCGGCACGTCGCCCAGCGCATGGCGAACGATGGCGAGCTCCGCCGACGGCCCGCCGAAATGCGGCCCGCCGCGGCCCGCGCAGCTCACGTAGATCGCGCCCGCGATGCCGCGCGCCGGATGCGGCGTGCGTTCCTCGGCACTGCCTTGCAGCGCGAGCGCGGTGGCCAGCGGCATGGCCTCGGGCTCGAGTTCGTCGCGGATCTCGGCGCAGATGCGCACCAGGTCGCGCCGCGCCGCCTCGGTGTCGCGGTGGCAGAACGCGAGCTGCATGCCAGTATCCACCATGTCGGCCAGCGCCAGGCCGCGGCGCGCCGGATCGAACCCGATGATGTGGCGCACGCGCGTGTCGGTGCCGAACTGGCCGGGTCGGGACAAGGCGTCGGCGCGTGCATCGCTCAGGCCGACCAGCGTATCGCGCAGGCGCGGCAGGGCCTCGCGCGGCTCGAGCGCGGCGATGTCCAGGTCGCCCAGCAGGCAGTCGAGCGCGGCTTCGCCGTCCAGCGTGAGCGCGAGGTTGCGCTCGGCCTGCGTCACGGTGCGCACCGGCCCGACCGGCTGACAGCCCTGTGTCACGCGCGAGACCAGCGCCACGCCGGGCCCGAAGGCCACGCCCGACAGCCCGCCCTGGAACACGCCGTCGGCCAGGTGATGGCTGCGCTGTCGCCCCGAGGCCAGGCCGCCGAACAGATAGCCGGTGGCGGTGCGCGCGGCCATCTCGGCGATCAGTTCGTCCACATCGGCGGTGGCGGCGTCCGCATGCACCTGGGCCGTGGCCGCGGCGAAACCGGCTAGCGGTTGTACGCCGGAGAACACCCGGAAGTCCTCGGTGGGCAGGGCGGCGAGCATCAGCACCAGCGCCGGCTCGTCGAAATACTCGACGCCGCTCGCGCACACGCCGACGCCGGTGGCGCCCACCCAGGCCACGCCCGGCCAGCGCGCGCGGGCATCGTCCAGCACCGCGGCCGCCTCGGCGGCGTAATGCTCGGTGAGATAGAGCCAGCCGAGCGTCGGCGTGATGCCGGCGGAAGCGCGCTGGGCGTCCACCTGCGCCGCGGCCAGGGCCAGCGCCATGCGCCAGTCCGGATGCGTGGCGTGGCCGTGCAGGAAGAGGCTCATGGCGGACGCGCGGTGAATCTGCGGCTCAGGGCTTGGCCGGCTTGCCGCGTTTGGCGGTCTTGGCGGACTTGGCCGTCTTCGCGTCGGCCGGCTTGGCGGCCGCCGTCGTGGCCTTGGCCGTCTTCTTGCCCTTGTCGGGCGACAGCCCGCCCGGCATGGCCTGCTTCATCGTCTGCTCGACCGCCTCCATGCCCTGGCGCGCCAGCGCCTCGGTCATGCGCTGCGCGGCGCCGGCCGAACCCTGCTTCATCGCGTTCGCGGCCAGTTCGCTGAACTGCTGCGTGAGCGCGCCCCACCATTGCATGGGGTCGACGACGGGCGGTGCACCGTTGCCGGCGGCGGGCCTGGCCTTCGGCTTGTCGGCGGGTTTGGCATCGGCCTGGTCGGCCGCGGCCGCCTTCTTGCTGGCAGTCGCGCCGGGGGGGCGGATGGTCAGGGCCTCGCGCAGGTCGTCCATCTGCACGTTCATGGTCTGCAAGGTACCGAGCGTCATGCGCTGCACCTCCAGCGCCTGGATGGTCGTGCCCAGCATGCGGGCGTTCTGCTCCAGCCAGAACTGCACCGTGCGCAGCTCGCCGATGCGCTTGTCGAGTTCGGCCGGATCCAGCGTCGGCGCCACCCACTGGCCCATGCCGGGCAGCGCTGCACCGGCGTTCTTCGCCAGGCCCTGGAGGAAGTCGAAACCCGGAACCAGCTTGCTGAAATTCGGTGCGTCGGCCATGCGGTGTCTCCTCGAAGGCGGTGCAGGGCATTGTGCATGGCGCAACGCGGCAAGGCGCGTGCCGCGGCACGCCACAATACGCGCCGCTTCGCGCCTGCTGCCGCGCAGCGCCCTCCGCCTGCGGCGGGCTTTCCAGGTTCCCGGCGCCCGCCATGCTCTTCAACTCGTACGAGTTCCTTTTCGTCTTCTTTCCGATCGTGGCGCTTGTGTTCTTCGCGCTGGGGCGGCGCCATCCCGGCGCGGCGGCCGCGTGGCTGGCGCTGGCCTCGGTGTTCTTCTACGGATGGTGGAGCGCGAAGGCGCTGCCCGTGCTGCTCGGCTCCATCGTCGGCAACTACCTGTTCAGCCAGCAGGTGATTCCGCAGTCGGGCCGCTCCGAGCGCGCGCGCCTGTGGTGGCTGCGTGCGGCGCTGGCGGCCAACCTCGGGCTGCTCGGCTTCTTCAAGTACGTCAACTTCTTCATAGCCAACGCCAACAGCGTGCTGGCGGGCATGGGTGCGACGCCTGTCGGGGTGATCGACGTGATGCTGCCCATCGGCATCTCGTTCTTCACCTTCACGCAGATCGCGTTCGTCGTCGACTGCTGGAGCGGCAAGGTGGTGGAGCGCAACTTCGTGCACTACCTGCTGTTCGTCACCTACTTCCCGCACCTGATCGCGGGGCCGGTGCTGCACCACGCGCAGATGATGCCGCAGTTCGCGCGGCCCTCGACCTACCGCATCGACGCCGACAAGCTGGTGCTGGGCATCGCCACCTTCGTGGTCGGCCTGTCGAAGAAGCTGCTGCTGGCCGACCCGATCGGGCAGTACGCCGACCTGATCTTCGGCGCGGTCGACGAGGGCGTGGCGCCCGGCTTCTGGATGGCGTGGCTGGGCGCGCTCGCCTACACCTTCCAGATCTACTTCGACTTCTCGGGCTACTCGGACATGGCGGTGGGGCTCGCGTTCATCCTCGGTGTGCGGCTGCCGGTGAACTTCGCCTCGCCCTACCGCGCGACCAGCATCATCGACTTCTGGCGCCGCTGGCACATCACGCTGTCCACCTTCCTGCGCGACTACCTCTACATCCCGCTGGGCGGCAGCCGCAAGGGGCGGGCGCGGCGCTACGTGAACCTCATGGTGACCATGCTGCTGGGCGGCCTGTGGCACGGCGCGAACTGGACCTTCGTGCTGTGGGGCGCGGCGCATGGCGCCTTTCTCGTCGTCAACCACGGCTGGCGGCGGCTGCGCGGCGATGCGCGCAGCGGGCGCGCCGCGCGGGTGGCCGGCTGGCTGATGACCTTCACCGCGGTGTGCCTGGCCTGGGTGCTTTTCCGCGCGTCCTCGCTGGACGCGGCGCTGGCGGTGTATCGCGGCATGGCCGGCCTGAACGGCGCGCCCTGGCCGGCATTCGGCGGCCTGGAGCTGCCGTACAAGCTCGCGAACTTCGGCTGGCTGCTGATCGTGTCGATGTTCATCTGCACGGCCTTGCCCTCGTCCAACACGCTGGGCCGATTCGTGCCGGTGACCGCGGCCTGGCCGCGCGCGCGGGCGCTGCAGGCGGTCGGCGGTGCAGGGCTCACCGTGCTGCTGTTCGGCTACTGCGTGTCCCGCCTGGGCTATCACAGCCCCTTCCTCTACTTCCAGTTCTGATGCGGGCACCGTCCATGAGCCGGCTGTGGCTGCGTGTGTTCTTCGCCGGTTTCGCGGTGGTGCTGGCCATGCTGCTCGTCACCTGGTTCACGCCCGTGTTCCACGGCGACCTGGCGCGCATCGGCCGGCTGTCGGAGCGCGCGTTCGGCTGGCGCGCGCCGCAGCCTGCCGTCGACGCGGCGCTGTTGCAGTCGGTGCGCTTTCATGAGGCCGACGTGCTGGTGGTGGGCGACAGCTTCTCGGTGCCGCTGCTGTGGCAATCGGTGCTGGTGCGCGACGGGCTGCGGGTGAAGACCATCGAATGGCGGCACATTCCCGGCCTGTGCCGCGACTTCGCCGCCTGGGCGCGCGCCCAGGGTTTTCGCGGCGCGGTGATCGTCGCGCAAAGCGTGGAGCGCGAGCTCGACGCGCTGCTCGCCAGGAGCGCCGGCTGTTCGATGCAGGGCTGGGCGCTGGCCGACGTGTCGCGACGTACGGAGCCGCCGCCCACCGCACCGCCCGGCTTCGAACTCAACTGGCGCGAGGCGCTGACCACGGGCGTCGTCACCGCCTGGCACACCTGGCGCGCTGAACGGGCCGAGGGGGTGCAGGTGTTCGGCGATGCGGCGTTGCTGCCGGTGCCGCGCGGCTGCGAACTCTTCAGCCACCGCCTGTGCGAGAAGACGCTGGTGCTGGCCAAGGACCTGGGCGACGCCGGCCTGGACGCGGCCGATGCCGACGTCATGGCCGCCTTGCGCGAGGCGCAGCGCCCGCTGGACCTGCTGTGGATCGTCGTGCCCGACAAGGCGAGCGTCTACGCCGACGAGCACAGCAGCTTCTGGGCGCAGCTCGTGCCGCGTTCGCTGGGGCCCGACTTGCATGCGGCTTTCGAGGCCGAGAAGTGGCGTGTGCGCGACCTCTACGCGCCCGACGACACGCACCTGTCCACCGCGGGCTATCTGCGCCTGGGTGAGATCGTGCGTGCCGCCATGCCTTAGCGCTCGCCGCGCTCAGCGTGGATCGCCTGCGTCGATGATGAGCACGCCGTCGCGCTGCTGCCAGCCCAGGCGCCCGAGCACATTCATGCCCAGCAGCGGGCGTTCGCCGAGGGCGGGCAGCGCGGCCACGCGCATGCGCTCCACGCGGATGCCGCCGCGCAGCGTGATGTCGGCCAGCACCACGTCGCCGGTGACGATGCCGCCCGCGGTGCTGGAGCGCACCTGGCCGATCGATTCCAGGCCCAGCTCGCGCGCCAGTGCGCTGGAGATGGCGGTGCCGGTGGCGCCGGTGTCGACGAGAAAGTCCACCGCCCGGCCATTGATGGTGCCGGGCCAGTGATAGTGGCCATCGGGCCCGCGGCGGATCTCGATGATCCCGCCGTCGCTGGAAAAGCGCGTCTGCGCCTGCCGGTGCTGCCACCACTGCACGCCGAGGAACAGGCCGGTGCCGATCAGCAGCCAGACGATCGCGATGCGAAAGCCGCTGGGCAGGTCTCGCGTCATGCGGTCGGGTCGGCGCCGACGACGCGCACCGCCTGGTCGATCGCGCCGAAGGCGCTGGCCCCGTCGCTGCCCTTCATCTCGATGCGGATGGTGTCGCCGTCGCGCATGAACTCGGTCCGGGGCTCGCCGTGTTCGATGGTCTCGATCGCACGCTTTTCGGCAATGCAGGAGTAGCCGCGCGACCAGTCCTTGTTGCTCACCGTGCCGCTGCCCACGATGCTGCCCGCGCGTGCATGGCGTGTCTTGCACAGGTGGGCGATGAGCTGGCCGAAGTGGAAGCTCATCTCCTCGCCGGCATCGCAGCGGCCCACGCGCTTGCCGTTCCACACGCTTTCGAGCGCCAGGTGCACACGCCCGCCGCGCCAGGCACTGCCGAGTTCGTCGGGTGTGACCGCCACCGGGCTGAAGGCGGTGGCCGGCTTGCTCTGGAAGAAGCCGAAGCCCTTGGCGAGCTCCGCCGGCACGAGGTGGCGCAGGCTCACGTCGTTGGCGAGCATCACGAGGCGAATGGCCTCGAGCGCCTCGTCGGGTGTGCTGCCCATGCGCACGTCGCCGGTGACCACCGCGACCTCGGCCTCGAAGTCGATGCCCATGGCCTCGCTCGGCACGACGATGTCGTCGCAGGGACCGAGGAAGTCGTCGCTGCCGCCCTGGTACATCAGCGGATCGACATGGAAGCTCTCTGGCACCTCGGCGCCGCGCGCGCGGCGCACCAGCTCCACATGGTTGATGAAGGCCGAGCCGTCGACCCACTGGTAGGCCCGCGGCAGCGGCGCCATGCACTGCGCCGGATCGAAGGCGAAGGCATGGCGCGCACGGCCCTGGTTGAGCGCGTCGTAGAGGTCCTGCAGCTGCGGGGAGACGAAGTTCCAGTCGTCCAGCAGCTGCTGCATGCGGGTGGCGAGGCCGGTCGCATAATGCGCCGTCGCCAGGTCGCGCGACACGACCACCAGTTGGCCGTCGCGCGAACCGTCCTTGTAGCTTGCCAGTTTCATGTGGTGAGCGCCGTGCGCCCCGGTGTTGCCGAACGCACCATTGTCGATGCACTCCCTCGCCACTTGTTCCCTGCGTGTGCCGCCGTGCGATGCAGGCCGCCGCCTCGTCATGCGCGGCCTTGCCGCCGCACTCGGTGCGCCCTGGGCGCTCGCCGTGGGCGCTGCACCGGCCACCCGCCGCGCCGTGGTGCCGCCCAGCGCACGCCTGGACTACGGGCTGCGCCGCGGCCTGCTGTCGGGCAGCGGCGAGATGCACTGGCAGCGCCAGGGCGAGCGCTACGAGCTGAGCCTGTCGGGCCGCGTGGCCGGTTTCTCGGTGCTCACGCAGACCAGCCACGGCCGCCTCGATGCCAGCGGCCTCGTGCCCGAGCAGTTCACCGACAAGCGCCTGCGCCGCGCGACCAAGACCACGACCTTCGACCGGGCGCAAGGCCGGGTGGTGTTTTCCGCCGCGCCCGACACCTATCCCATCGTGCCCGGCATGCAGGACCGGCTGAGCTGGATGATCCAGCTCGCCGCGCTGGCCGAGGCCGATGCCGGCGTGCGCACGGCCGGCGTGCGGCTGGCGATGTTTGTCGTCGGCGCGCGCGGCGATGGCGAAGTCTGGGAATTCGGCTTCGAGCGCGAGGAAGCCGTGCGGGTGCTCGGAAGCGTGGTGCAGGCGGCCAAATTTACGCGTCGCCCGCGTAAGCCTGACGACGGCGAGGTGGCCGTCTGGCTGGATCCGGCCCGCCACCACCTGCCGGTGCTCGCGATGCTGGGTGACGGCGACGGCGAGGATCCGCTGGAGCTGCGCCTGCGCGAGCTGCAGGCGCCCTGAGCCGCCCGGAAGCCCCGCCCGCGTGTAGGACGTGGCCGCGAATCGCCCCGGGGAACAGCCCCCAGGGCCCCGAAAGGCCGCTACAGGCTTGAATATTGCGTTGCAAGTCTCACTTTCCGCCTTGGAAGGAGTCTTCAATGCAAATGCTCTACAACTCGGACAGTTATGCGGTCGTGCAATTCGAGGTGCCGACCGTCCACGACCTCGCGGCGGGAGGCGAGGACGCCCTGACACGCGGCGGCTACGAGATCGTCGACAAGTTCGCGCGCAAGGAGATCTTCATCGAAGGCGCGCTCGCCGAAAGCTTCAAGGAAGGCGTGGAGGCACTCATCGAAACCGAACCCTCGGAAGAAGAGATCGACGAATACCTCGCGCGTTTCACCTCGCTGATGCATCAGCCGCTGGTACTGCACTGAGCGCCTCAAAGCCCCAAAGCCGCCGACCCAGCGCGTATTTCACCTGAAGCGCCTTTGACCGGAGGGTCTTGCCGCTTGACGCATGCTGCGCCAAGATGAAATTCGGCTTCGCGCCCCTGTCAATTCGGAGGTGCCCAGGTGAAGAGTGAAGGCGATGCACGCGTGCTGCTGTCGCCGGGGCTGAACGACGCCCCGGTGCTGGACCGCATGTGTTCCCAGTTCGTGCTGTCGCTCACGATGCGCCATGCGGCGCGCTTCAACCTGCGCCGCGACTGGAACAGCCTGCTGTCGCTCACCGGGCGCCATCTCGTGTGGCCGGTCACGGTGCTCACGCGCCTGCGTGCGTTTCTCGCCATGCGCTGCCGCGGCAACGAACACTGGCGCGGCCACGAGAAGCTGTCGCACGAGGCCTTCATGGAGCGCCACGGCGGCTGGCGTGGGCCTTACGAAGAAGCCACGCTCTTCTTCTATGTGGACGAGTACATCAAGGACGCGCCCAAGGACCTGCTCGCCGTGCTCGGCGCCACCGCCGACTGGCTGGACCGCAGCCTGAAGCGCCAGTCCACGCTGGTCGAGAAGAACATCGACGCGCTGGCCGGCCTGCTGCAGCTCAATTCCGCCGAGCGCGCGCTGCTGCTGTACGGCACGCTCGCGCGCTACCAGCGCGACCTGCGCGGGCTGCTGGTCGAGTTCAAGGTGTCGAATGCGCAAGAGGCCTATGCCGCGATCGCCGCGGTGGCCGGCGTGAATGCGAACGATGTCGCCGAGGCGTTGCGCGCCGGCTCGCGGCTCGAGCGCATCGGCATGGTCGAGAACCTCATTTCCGAGCACAACATCACCGACCTCGCCGACCTGATGAAGGTCAGCGAGCAGCTGCCGCCGGTGCTGATGCGCAAGTACGAAGG
>JBIQKU010000312.1:0-1817 GCA_044506225.1 Rubrivivax sp.
ACTTCAAACTTGATTTCAAGGGTGCTCGATCTTTGGCGCTCGCGCAAAACTCGCTTCGTTCGCTTCGCTCACTACGCTCAGACAGTTGCGCGAAGTCAGATGTGGAGGGGCGCTTCGCGCCCTGCGCCAAAGCCCTGCGCTCCTCGACGCCTCCCACGGGGCCCAACACCTTCACGCCTCGCTTCGCTTCGGCGTGCACTTTCGCGGGGGTTGCATTGGCAAGCTCTCCCCGCTTAGGCGGAGGTCGAAGCGCGCTTATCGACCGCCCGGGCGGGCAGGCCCATTCCTTGCTCTCGTGGACGCTTCGGTCCGCAATCCCGCGGTCCGCAGCGTCTCAGAAGGCCCCCATGACCCGCCCCCCCGCCGGCCCGGCCGGCAGTCATTTCGCCGATGAAAGCGCCGCGCGTGCCGCGCTCGAGATGGCGCTGCCCATGATCGAGCGCGCCGTGCCCGACAAGCAGGTGTGCGGCAGCGGCTTTCTCTACCTCGTGATCATGAATCCCGGCCTGCGCCCCGGCGATGCGAGCTTCGAGGACGCCATCCTGCTGGAGCACGCGATCGGCGACCGCAGCCGCTGGGATGCCGATTACGCCGCGTTCGCGCGCGCCAAGGCGCGTCTGAGCTGGCTTCACGGCGCCGATAGCCACCGGCTGCAGCATGAATGCGCGCATCTGCTGCGCGAGGGCGACGGGCTGCTGTGGGGCAGCGTCTGGCTTAACGGCATCGTCGTCGCCTCGAGCGGTGCGCACATGTACTTTGACGAGGCGTTCGCGATGGTCATCGCCGCCAACCTGCGCGCTATCGTCAAGCAGCGCCATGCCGAAGCACGCGCGGCGAACGCGCTGGTGGCCGGCCAGGCCGGACGCTGAGCGTGCCGCCCACGGCACCGATTACGAGGATTTGTAGAAACGACACGCGCGCGCACCCCGGCGCATGGCGCACCGCGGCACAGGGGGAAGCTCCGTGGTGAAGAAGCCCTCACTCATAATGGATTCACTTCGTTGCCGTCTTGCCGGCGCACGCGCGCACGGGAGACCGGAACCTTCGCCCCCGCGGCGTGCGACCCTCTTTCCGGCCCTCCACACAGTGCTCACGGCGCCACGCGGGCACGGATTGGCGCCCTCTCGACACACACAGAAAAGGAACTGCCATGCCTCACGCATTGGTCGTTGACGACGAAGCGGACTCGGCCGAGATGATGGCCGCCCTCATCGCCACCGAGGGCTTCACGGTGGCCACCGCCGGCTCGCTGCGGGACGCCCGGCGCCAGATGGCGCTGCAGGAACCCGACATCGTGCTGCTGGACCTGATGCTGCCCGACGGCAACGGCATGTCGCTGGTCGAGGACGCCAAGGGCCTGCCCAACACCGAGGTGGTGCTGATCACCGGCCACGCGAGTCTCGAAACCTCCATCCAGGCGCTGCGCCTGGGCGCGGCCGACTACCTCGTCAAGCCGCTGAACATGAAGCAGCTGTCGGGCATCCTCTCGCGCGTGACCAAGCCCTCGGCGCTGAAGGCCGAGGCCGACGACCTGCAGACCGGGCTCGAGAAGGAAGGCCACTTCGGCCTGCTGTGGGGCCGCTCGGCGCCGATGCGCCATGTGTACGAGCAGATCCTGCGCGTGTCGGGCACGGCGGTGACGGTGTTCATCACCGGCGAGAGCGGCAGCGGCAAGGAGGTGGTCGCGCGCACGGTGCACGACCTGTCGCGCCGCCGGGCCAAGCCCTTCCTCGGCGTGAACTGCGGCGCCATCTCGCCGCACCTGATCGAAAGCGAGATCTTCGGCCACGAGAAGGGCAGCTTCACCGGCGCCGACC
>JBIQKU010000110.1:0-11456 GCA_044506225.1 Rubrivivax sp.
CACGCCCAGGCCGAAGCCTTCATCGCGACGCTGGCCGCCCGCCTGAGCCGCGGCGCCGCCTTCTTCATCGACTACGGCTTTCCCGCCGCCGAGTACTACCACCCGCAGCGCACCGGCGGCACGCTGATGTGCCACCGGGCGCATCGGGCCGACACCGACCCGCTGGTGGACGTGGGCCGCAAGGACATCACCGCGCATGTGAACTTCACCGGCATCGCGCTCGCCGGCCAGGAGGCCGGGCTGGAGGTGCTGGGCTACACCTCGCAGGCGCGCTTTCTGCTGAACTGCGGCCTCGCCGAACTGCTGCAGGGCGCCGACATCCGAAGCGCCGCCGATGCGCACAAGCTGGTCGCCGAGCATGAGATGGGCGAGCTCTTCAAGGTCATCGGCTTCGCACGCGGCTGCGAGGCCGGCTTCACCACCGATCCGCTGGGTTTTGCCGCCGGCGACCGCAGCCACACGCTCTGAGGCCATGATCCGCTGGCTCATCGTGATGTTCCTGGCGCTGGTCATCTTCAGCGGCCTGCGCCCGTGGCTGGAGAAGGTCGGCCTGGGCCGCCTGCCGGGTGATTTCCGCTTTCGCCTGGCCGGGCGGGAATGGTTTCTGCCGCTGGCCAGCAGCGTGCTGCTGAGTGCGATCGCCGCCGGCGTGGCGGCGCTGCTCACCTGACGCTGAGCGTCTCGTCGGCCGCCAGCGCGGCGATCCGCGCTGCATGGATTTCCTGGCCGATGGCCGGGCCCGTCACCCCGCGTGCGGCCGCGTCTTCGGCGATCCGTGCGGTGTCCACGGCCGCGGCCACGGCCTGGGCACGCAGCAGGCGTTCGCGCTGCGGATAGTCGCGGTCCTCGAAGCCGAGGCGCCCGCGCGCATCGCACTCGCAGGCGAGCAGCAGCTCGGCAAAACGCTGCGGCTTGCGCAACGCATCGCAGCGCTCGAGCAGGCGCAGCAGCGCGGCCGCGCCGAACTCCGCGCTGCGGTGCACATTGCCGTGCTCCGCGGCCACCACCACGGCGAGTTCGCGGCAATCGTTGGGCACGCGCAGCCGTTCGCTCATCTCGCGCACCAGCTTCGCGCTGCGTTTCTCGTGCTCCGTGTGGCGCGGCAGCACATGCTCGGGCGTCGTGCCCTTGCCGAGGTCATGGCCGAGGCAGGCATAGCGCACGGTGAGCGGCGCGTCCAGTTGCGCGGCGGTGTCCAGCACCATCATCAGGTGCACGCCGGTGTCGACCTCGGGGTGGTATTCGGCGCGCTGCGGCACGCCCCACAGCCGCGCCACCTCGGGCAGCAGCACCTGCAGTGCGCCGCATTCGCGCAGCAGCTCGAACATGCGCGACGGGCGCTGCTCCATCAGCCCGCGCGAGAGCTCCTGCCACACGCGCTCGGCCACCAGTGCGTCCACCTCGCCCGCATCCACCATGCGGCGCATGAGGGCGAGGGTTTCGGGCGCGACGCTGAAGTCGGCAAAGCGCGCCGCGAAACGCGCCAGGCGCAGGATGCGCACTGGGTCTTCGGCAAACGCCGGCGACACATGACGCAGCACCCGCGCCGCCAGGTCGCGCTGGCCGCCGAAGGGGTCGATCAGCCGGCCCGCGTCGTCCTGCGCCATCGCGTTGATGGTGAGGTCGCGTCGCGCGAGATCCTCTTCCAGCGTGACGCTCGGGTCGGCATGGAAGACGAAGCCGTGGTAGCCCGCGGCGGTCTTGCGCTCGGTGCGCGCGAGCGCCACTTCCTCGCGCGTCTGCGGATGCAGGAAGACGGGGAAATCGCGGCCGACCGGCGTGTAGCCGGCGGCGATCAGGGCCTCGGGCGTGGTGCCGACGGCGACCCAGTCGCGGTCGACCACCGGCAAACCGAGAAGCCCGTCGCGCACCGCGCCGCCGACGATGTAGAGCTGCATCGCGGCAGTGTAGGCCGGCGGTCGTGACAGCCCCTCGTGCGATGAGTACATCGCACGATCCCCGAGGGCATCGGGCCTTGCTTGGGGCGGCCCGGCGCGGCGGCCCGTGCCATGCGGGTTGCGCGCCCGCCTCGCGGCTCACCAGTCGGGCGCGTCGCGGTAGGGCTCGTCGTGGGCGATGAAGTCGTGTTCGGCCAGCGCCGCCTGCGTCCATTCCTGCATCGACGGCAGCGTGAGCATGTGCTCGACATAGCGCTGCAGCGCATCCGGCACCGGCAGCCCGTAGCCGCGGATGCGCCAGCACACCGGGGCGTAATAGGCGTCGGCGATGCTGAAGCCGCCGAAGAGAAAGGGCCCGCCCGAGTGGGCGAGCTGGCCGCTCCACATCTCGACGATGCGTGCCAGGTCCTGGCGCGCATCCTCCCGCTCGCGCAGCAGGCGTTCGCCCACCTGCGGCAGCGAGGCCTCGATGTTCATGCCGAAGCATTCGCGCAGCGCGCCGAAGCCCGCATGCATCTCGGCGCACAGGCTGCGCGCGCGGGCGCGGTGCAGCCGGTCGGCGGGCCACAAGGCCTTGCCGGGGAACTTCTCGGCCAGGTATTCGGCGATCGCCAGCGTGTCCCACACTGCGAAGCCCTCGTCCAGCAACACCGGCACCCGCCCGGCAGGGCTGATCTCGGCCACCTTCTTCTTGAAGGGCGAATCCGGCTCCACCGCCAGGCGCAGCTTCACTTCCTCGAAGGCGATGCCGCTGTGGCGCATCAGCAGCCAGGGCCGCAGCGACCAGGACGAATAGTTCTTGTTGCCGATGTAGAGCTGCATCACGTCTCCTCAGGTCTGCTCGCCAATGGAGTCGTCGATGCTAGCGGCGCGGTCCGCGCCGACCGGTGAAGCTTGTGCATGACAGTGATGCGCGCGCGGCATCGCGGCGCGTCGCCGCCGCGCTAGCGGCGGGCGCTGGCGCGCAGGATGTCCAGCCGTGTCTCGGGCTCGCGCCGCCCGAGCACCGCCGGCATCACGGCCTCGATGGGCATGGGCGCGATGCCCAGGCGCGGCAGGCCGGGCAGCTTGCCGCTCGCGACGTTGTCGCGCTGCATGGCGTCGAGGTTGTCGCGCGAGAGCAGCGGCGTGCCCGGCAGCCATTCCATCACCATCGCCTGCAGCCGCCCGAGTGCATCGGGCAGCGGCAGCACCGGCCGGGCGCGGCCCGACCAGCGGCCGGCGCAGCGCACGAGTTCGCGCAGGGTGAACACCTCGGGGCCGGTGCATTCGATGGTCTCGCCGATGGTCGCGCGGTCGTCCAGGCATTGCACGATGGCGTCGGCCACGTCGTCCACCCACACCGGCTGGAAGCGCGCATCGGCCGCGGCCAGCGGCATCACCGGCAGCCAGGCCTGCAGCCGGGCGAACAGGTTCATGAAGTTGTCGTGCGCACCGAACATGGTGGACGGCCGCAGCAGCGTCACCTCGAGCCCGCTGTCGCGCCACACCGCCTCGCCGCGCGCCTTGCTGCGCTGGTAGCGCGAGGGTGCGTCGGTGCCCACGCCCAGCGCGCTCACATGCAGCACCCGGCGCACGCCGGCCGCGCTGCAGGCGCGCGCCAGCCGCTGCGGCAGCGTCACATGCGCGCGCTCGAACTGCGCCTCGCTGCCGTGCAGGATGCCCACCAGGTTGATGACCGCATCGGCGCCGGGCACCAGCGCGGCGAGCTGGGCGTCGTCATGCACGTCGGCCTGCACGATCTCGATGGTCGGCAGCATGCGGATGTGCTGGTCACGCGCCGCATAACGCGAGGGCACGACGATGCGCCCGCCGCCCTGGGCGCGCTGCACCAGCTTTTCGGCCACGCTGCGTCCCACGAAGCCGGTGCCGCCGAGGAGGAGGATGTGGTCCGGTTTCATGCGCTGCTCCGTTCAGGGAAGTTCGCCCTCGCCGGCCGGCTCGGGGGTGACGCGCGGGCCGACGGGCGGGCCGAGCCGCGGCGTGAGCGCGGGCGGCTCGCCGTTGATCAGCGCGGCGTAGTAGCTGGCGTTCCACAACACCTTCTTCACGTAGTCGCGCGTCTCGTTGAACGGAATGTTCTCGGCCCAGGCCGCGGGCTCCAGCCACGGCCCCTGGCGCCAGCGGCTGGGGCGCCCAGGCCCGGCGTTGTAGGCGGCGGCGGCCATCGGCTGCGAACCCTCGAAACGCTCGAGCACGAGCTTGAGGTAGCCGGTGCCCAGCTTCAGGTTGACCTCCGGGTCGCTGATCATCGAGGGCCGGTAGTCGAGCCCGATCTTTCGCGCCGTCCAGCGTGCGGTGGCCGGCATCACCTGCATCAGCCCCGAGGCGCCGGCGTGCGAACGGGCGTCGGTGATGAAGCGCGACTCCTGGCGGATGAGGCCGTAGACATAGGCCGGGTCCAGGCCGATCTCGCGCGTGCGCGCGACGAGCTCGTCGCGGAACGGCATGGGAAAGCGCTGCGCCATGTCGATTTCCGAGCGGGTGCGGTCGCTGGTGTTGATGCAGCGGTCCCACACCTGGCGGTCGCAGGCCATCTGCGCGGCGGCCAGCAAGTGGCGGTCGTTCATGCCGCGCAGGCTGTAGTTCCATTCGCGCACGCCTTCGTTGCGCAAGCCCATGCCGATGAGCTGCAGCGCACGGCGCAAGCCGGCGTGCGCCGCCACGTCGGCACGCTCTTCGGCCGTGAGCGGGCGCGGGCGCGGCGGCAGGGCGAGCGGGCGGCCGAGGGTCTCGGCGGCCAGCGCGCCGTAGAAGTGGAAGTCGCCGGCGATCGAGGCGAGCATCTCCTGCGCACGCTGCTGCAGCGCCTCGCCTTTTTGCGAATCCTCGGCGAGGCTGTGCAGCGCACGCGCCTTCCAGTAGACCCAGGCCGGGTCGCGCTGCTCCTCGGGCGTCATCGCATTGACCGCCTGCACCACCTGCTGCCAGCGGCCCTTGCCCTCGTTGGCGCGCAGGGCGGCGCGCACCTTCCAGGCGAGCGTGTTGTCGGGCCAGTCGATGTCGTCGGCGCTGCGCAGGGCGGCATGCTGGTAATAGTCGGCGGCCTTGGGGTCGAGGTTCATCGCCGCCTGCTTGGCGACCATGGCCCAGGACCAGGCGGCCAGGTCGCTCGGCAGCGTACGCTCCCATTTCGTGCCGAGCGCCGCGGCGGCCTGCGCCGGGTCGTTCACCGCCATGCGCGACAGCGCGAGCGACGCCAGCTCCGCATTCGTTCGCCCCTGGGCCGAGGCCTTGCGTGCGAGGTAGCGCGCCGGGCTGTCGAACAGCTCCTGCGCGGCGCGCTCAGCGTCCGGCCCGATGAGCGCCACGGCCTGCCTCACCGCACGCGGGCGGTTCACATCCAGCGCATGGCGGGCCTTGTGCCAGACGTCGCCGGCGGTGAAGAGCCCCGCCTGGTAGAGCGTGGCGGCCATCAGGCCGCAGCCGTCGTCGGCATCGCGCTGGGCGAGCCAGGCGGCGCGCGCGGCGTCCCGCACCGGCTCGCCCTGCAGGTGCTGCACCAGCAGCCAGTAGCAGGTGACCTGGCGGTCGTCGTTCATGCGGAACTTCGGGAAGTCGGTCGCGAAGTTGTTCCAGTCGCGGCGCTTGCCGAGTTCGAGCAGCCAGTCGTTGCGCAGCCGGTCTTCCACGTAGGTGTCGCGCCAGCGGGCGTAGAAGGCGTCGAGCTCGGGCTGCTGCGCCTCGGCCAGGCGGTTGCTCAGCTCCCAGTAGTCGGTCCACATGGCCAGCGGATGGTGCGCGGCCATCGCGGCATCGCGGGCGGCAGCCAGGCCGGCGGCGTTGCGGGTGCGCAAGGCCTCGCGGCCTTCGAGGATCGCGTCGCCCGCCGTCTGCGCCTGGGCGGCGGGTGCGAGGCCGATGGCGGCCATGGTCAGTGTGAGGGCGGCGGTCCAGCGGCTGGCGCGGGGGCGGTGTGCTGAAATGAAGGTCGCCAACATCTTGCCTTCCGGATAAATCGTTTTGCCCATGAACACCGCCTCGGCCGACGCCTTTGCAGAGCATCGTGCCGCACTTCGCCGTCGTCTGGGGGAAGCCCGCGAGCGTTTCGTCGCCGCCGATGCGGGGCAGCATGCGCAGGCCGCGCTGGCCGGCCATCTCGGGGCCGTGCTGGCCGAGCTGGCGCCGACCGTGCTCGGCCTGTACTGGCCGCTTCGGTCCGAATTTAACGCAGTCGTTCCCTGCCTGGCCGATGCGCGGCTGAAGGACGTGGCGTTCGCGCTGCCCTGGGCCGGCCGCGCGCCCGTGGCCATGCACTACCGCGCCTGGGACCGCGAGCCGCCGCGCTCGAGCGACGACTGCGGCATCGCCACGAGCGACGGCCCGCACACCACGCCCGACGTGGTGCTGGTGCCATGCCTGGGCTTCACGCGCGAAGGCTTTCGACTCGGCTACGGCGGCGGTTACTTCGACCGCTGGCTGGCGGCGCATCCGCAGGTGACGGCGGTGGGCGTGGCCTGGTCGGTGGGCGAACTCTCGTACAGCGAATTCACGCCGCAGCCGCATGACCAGGCGCTGGTGCTGGTGGTCACCGAGCAGGGCGTGCTGGGCGGCTGAGCGCCGGGCGCGTCAGTCGGCTTCGCCCACCGCGTCTGCCTCTGGCGATTCGCCGAGTGCCTGGCGCGTGACGGCCGCCTGGCCCAGCACCCAGTCGGCGAAATCGCGCACGTCCTCGTTCGGTTCGCGGCGCCCGGGATAGACCAGCCAGTAGGCGCCCGGCGCACGCACGCGCCCCGCTTCGCCAAAGGGCTCGATGAGGTCACCGCGCGCGAGCGATTCGGTCACGAATGACAGGCGCGCCAGCGCCACCGCCTGGCCGGCGAGCGCCGCCTGGATCTGCTGGTAGCCGTAGTTCAGGTACATCCAGCGCCGCGGCTGCAGCGGCGCAAGCCCGAGCTCGTTCGCCCAATGCCGCCAGGTCCAGTACTGCGCGCCCGGCAGCCAGTGGCTGTCTTCTTCGGTCAGGGTGTGCTGCGACAGATGCTCGAAACGCTCCAGCGGCGGCCCGTCGCCGCGGGCGGCCGCACCGAGCAGCCACGGGCTGGCCGCGGGCGTGGCCACCTCGCCGAACAGGCGCACGCCGTGGGCGGGCGCCTGCTCGGTCGAACAGAAGCGCAGCGCCAGGTCGAATTCGCTGTCGTCCAGATCGACCACGGAATCGATCGCCGACACGCGAATGTCCACGTCCGGGCGCAGCCGCTGGTAGGCCTCCAGCCGCGGGATCAACCACATCGAGGTGAAGGACGCGAAGGTGGTCACGCCCACCACCCGGCGCCCGCGCGCACTGCGGATCTGGCGCACGCCGGCGTCCAGCCGCTCCAGCGCCGGCACCAGCGCGCGCAGCAGCAAGGCGCCGTCGCCGGTGAGCTCCACATGCCGCGTGCCGCGCAGGAAGAGCGCCGTGCCGATCTCCTCTTCCAGCGCCTTGATCTGCCGGCTGATCGCCGACTGGGTGAGGAACAGCTCCTCGGCCGCCTCCCGGAAGCTCAGGCGCCGCGCCACCGCCTCGAAAGCGCGCAGGTTGCCGACGGCGAGGGGCCGCTGTCGCGGCGTGGGGCTGTGGATATTCATTCCGGTTCCGCATCGATGTGCGACCAGGATTTCATTGGATCGCCGGCGCAGTGTCGACGATGATTTCCTGCCGCACAAGCCTTGCGACGCAACCGGAGATTGATGATGAATCGGCAATCACAAATGCAACCCGAACGCCTCGCCCACGGCTGCGCGGTCACCCTGGACGCTGCCGACGGCGAACTCGCGGTGCTGCACGGGCGCGTGTGGGTCACCCGCCGGGGCGACATCGACGACCACGTGCTCGCCGCCGGCCAGCGCATGCGCCTGTCGGCGCGCGACCGCGCGGTGATCGAACAGTGGCGGCGCGACCAGCCGGCGATGATCGACTGGCGGCCCGGCCGTGGAGCGGGCGCTCAGGCGGGGCCGGGCGTCTTGCGGCGGCTGCTGCTGGGCGTGCCCTTGCGGACCGTGGCGGCGGCGGCCGGCGCGGCGGCCGCCGGTTTGCGGCGCGCCGAAGCCGGCTTCGCGGCCTTGGCGCGCAGCGCCGCGGCCAGCGCCAGGCGCGCCCAGGGCTGCATCAGCGCGGGCGACTCCATGGCCTCGGCCGGCACGCTCCAGTAGCCGAGCACGACGCGTTCCCCGTCCTTGGTGTCGAAGGCGAACGGCTCGCAGCCCGCGCGCTCGAACTGCGCGCGTGTGCTGTCGTCCACCTTGAGGTACAGGCGCTCGCCGGTGATGAGCGCGAGGAAGACGTCGTCCACATAAAAGCCGTGGCCGCCGAACATGCGCCGCGAGCGCACGCGGCCGAGCGGCTCGAGCAGTTCGGTGCTGAGTTCAACAAGCGGGTTCGACGGGGCGGCCATGGCGGGCCATCTTGCACAATGCCCGCTTCGCCATCAACCGCGCCCGCGCATGCAACCCCTGGACCGCGACGCCGCACGCAAGAAGCTCATCGCCGCGCGCCAGGCGCTGCCCGACCGGCTCGAGCGTGCCGTGCAGCTGCAAAGCGTGCTGCGCATCTGGCTGGTGACGCGCCGCGAATCCACCATCGGCGCCTACTGGCCGATCAAGGGCGAGTTCGACCCGCTGCCGGCGCTGTACCGCTGGTCCGAGGCGGCCGAGGCGCGGCGCATCGGCCTGCCGGTGGTCGACCGTGTGGCCGGCTCGCTCGCGTTCCACGTCTGGTACCCCGGCTGCCCGATGGAGCAGGACGCGTTCGACATCCCCAAGCCCAAGGGCACCGAGGTGTTCGCGCCGCAACTGCTTCTCTTGCCCTGCGTCGGCTACGGCCCGGGCGGTGTGCGCCTGGGCTACGGCGGCGGCTTCGTCGCACGCACGGTGGCGGCGCTCTCGCCGCGGCCCTTCACCGTGGGCCTCGCCTACTCGAACGGCTTCCTGCCCATGCTGCGCGCCGAGGCCGACGAGCCGCTGCTGGACGCCGTGCTCACCGAGGACGGCGTGATGTGGGACGCGAGCCGCGGTTGATCGCCGGGCTCAGGTGGCCAGCAGCCCGAGGCGCCGGCCGATCTCGAGCACCGCGGTGCTCTGGTTCATGGTGTAGAAGTGCAGCCCCGGCGCGCCGCCGGCACGCAGGCGCTCGCACAGCGCGGTGATCACGTCCAGGCCGAAGGCCTTGATCGACTCGGTGTCGTCGCCGAATCCCTGCAGGCGCAGGCGCATCCAGCGCGGGATCTCCGCACCGCAGCTGTCGGCGAAGCGCAGGATGCCGCTGGCGTTGGTGATGGGCATGATGCCCGGCACCACCGGAATGTCCGCGCCTTCGCGGGCCGCCTCGTCGACGAAGCGGAAGTAGGCGTCGGGGTTGAAGACCATCTGCGTGATGGCCGAGCTCGCGCCCGCGCGCACCTTGGCGCAGTAGGCCCTGAGGTCGTCGGCCGGCGTGCGCGACTGCGGGTGCATCTCCGGGTAGGCGGCGACCTCGATATGGAAGTGCGCCCCGGTCTCTGCACGGATGAAGGCCACGAGGTCGCTCGCGTAGCGGAACTCGCCCAGCGCCGCCGCGCCGCCGCCGTAGCCCGAGGGCAGGTCGCCGCGCAGCGCGACGATGCGGGTGATGCCGTCGGCCTTGAACTGCGCCAGCCGCTCGCGGATGGAGTCCGCACTCGCGCCGATGCACGAGAAGTGCGGCGCCGCCTGCACGCCTTCGGCGAGGATGGCGCGCACCGCCTGCGTCGTGCCCTCCTGCGTGGAGCCGCCGGCGCCGTAGGTGACCGAGCAGAACTGGGGCTCGAGGGCGTAGAGCTCCTTCCGGACCGCGGCGAGCTTGCTCACGCCCTCGGGCGTCTTGGGCGGGAAGAACTCGAGGCTCAGTGGCAGCCGCGCGGGCCGCGATGGGGTCGTCGTCATGACGCTTGCTCCTGTGCGGTGGGCTGCGCCCACACGAAGAATTCACGGTTGCCGTCGCCGCCTTCGATGGCGCTGGCGAACCAGTCGCACACCGTGAGCGCATGGTCGGCGCAGGCGGCGCGGATGCGCGCTTCCACGCGGGCGTGGCTTGCGGCGTCCTTCACCAGGCCGCCCTTGCCGATGTCCTGCGGCTGCAGCTCGAACTGCGGCTTGACCAGCATCAGCAGCTCGCCGCGCGGCGCGAGCCAGCGCACGAGCGTGGGCAGCACCAGCGTCATCGAGATGAAGGACACATCGCCGGTGACCAGATCGAAGCTGTGCGGCGCGTGGGCCTGGGCGAAGGCGGTGCCGGCCACGTCTCGGGCGTTGATGCCTTCGTGCGCCTCCACCCGCGGGTCGGCCGCCAGGCGCGCGTTCAACTGCCCGCGGCCCACGTCCAGCCCGACCACCTGCGCCGCGCCGCGCTGCAGCAGCACGTCGGTGAAGCCGCCCGTGCCCTGGCCGACGTCCAGGCAGCGCCTGCCCGCGACCTCGATGCCGCTGTGCGCGAGCGCCGCGTCGAGCTTGAGTCCGCCGCGCGAGACGAAGCGCAGTTCGGCGTCGTCGGTGACCTCGAGCTCGCAGTCCTCGGGCAGGTCCTCGCCCGCCTTCTTCGGCACACCCCAGCCGCGCGGGCCGAGCCAGCGCACCGCGCCGCGTTCGATCAGGCGCTGCGCGGCGGAACGGGTGGGCGCGAGGCCGCGGTGGACGAGGAGTTGGTCGGCGCGCATGGGTGACGGTCCGTGTCGAGGTCCGGGCCAACGGCGGCCCAGACCCCGTTCGCACTGAGGTGTCGAAGTGCGCGCGAAGCACAAGGGCTTCGATACCTCAGCCCGGCCCTTCGGTACCTCGGGGCGAACGGGCTTTGTGCTTGCTGAACAGGCCGGTCTCGGGTGCGACCGGGTCCTGTCAACGGTTCGGCGTTGTGCCGGGCTCAGTACCGGTACGTATCCGGCTTGAACGGCCCGTTCTTCGGCACCCCGATGTACGCCGCCTGCTCGTCGGTCAGCTCCGTCAGCTGGGCGTTGAGCGTGGTCAGCTGCAGCCGCGCCACCTTCTCGTCCAGGTGCTTGGGCAGCACGTAGACCTTGCCGGCCTGGTAGGCGTCCTGGCGGGTGAAGAGTTCGATCTGCGCAATGGTCTGATTGGCGAAGCTCGAGCTCATCACATAGCTCGGGTGGCCCGTGCCGCAGCCCAGGTTCACCAGCCGCCCCTTGGCCAGCATGATGATGCGCTTGCCGTCCGGGAAGATGATGTGGTCGACCTGCGGCTTGATCTCTTCCCACTGGTACTTCTCGACCGAGGCGATGTCGATCTCGTTGTCGAAGTGGCCGATGTTGCAGACGATGGCGTTGTTCTTCATCGCCGCCATGTGGTCGTGCGTGATCACGCTCTTGTTGCCGGTGCAGGTGACGAAGATGTCGGCCTTGTCCGAGGCCCAGTCCATGGTCACCACGCGGTAGCCTTCCATCGCGGCCTGCAGCGCGTTGATGGGGTCGATCTCGGTCACCCACACCTGCGCGCTCAGCGCCCGCAGCGCCTGGGCCGAGCCTTTGCCCACGTCGCCGTAGCCGGCCACGACCGCGATCTTGCCGGCCACCATCACGTCGGTGGCGCGCTTGATGCCGTCCACCAGGC
>JBIQKU010000313.1:0-1797 GCA_044506225.1 Rubrivivax sp.
CGTAGATGATGTCGTAGTAGCGGATGTCCACGCCGTTGTTCTCGGCCAGCTTGCGTGCGCCCGCATCGGCGCGCACGTTGAAGCCGATGATGACGGCCTTGGAGGCGATGGCGAGGTTGATGTCGCTCTCGCTGATGCCGCCCACCGCGGCGTGCACGATCTGCACGCGCACCTCGTCGGTGCTGAGCTTCTGCAGCGATTGCGCCAGCGCCTCCTGAGAACCCTGCACGTCGGCCTTGACGATGAGCGCCAGCGTCTGCGCCTGGCCCTCGCCCATGCTGTCGAACACGTTCTCGAGCTTGGCGGCCTGTTGCTTGGCGAGCTTGACGTCGCGGTACTTGCCCTGGCGGAAGGTGGCGATCTCGCGTGCACGGCGCTCGTCGCTGAGCACCATGAACTCGTCGCCGGCCTGCGGCACTTCGGTAAGACCCTGGATCTCCACCGGCAGCGACGGTCCGACCTCCAGCGTCGGCTTGCCGTTCTCGTCGATCATCGCGCGCACGCGGCCATAGCTCGAGCCCGCCAGCACGATGTCGCCGCGCTTGAGCGTGCCCGACTGCACCAGGACGGTCGCCACCGGGCCGCGTCCCTTGTCGAGCTGGGCTTCTATGACCAGGCCCTTGGCCGGTGCATCGACCGCCGCCTTCAGTTCCAGCACCTCGGCCTGCAGCAGCACCTGCTCGAGCAGCGCGTCCATGCCCTGGCCGGTCTTGGCGGACACCGGCACGAAAGGCGCGTCGCCGCCGAATTCCTCGGGCACGACATCCTCGGCCACGAGCTCGCTCTTCACGCGCTCGGTGTTGGCCTCGGGCTTGTCGATCTTGTTCATCGCGACCACGATGGGCACCCCCGCCGCCTTGGCGTGGTGGATGGCCTCCTTGGTCTGCGGCATCACGCCGTCGTCGGCCGCGACCACGAGGATCACGAGGTCGGTGGCCTTGGCGCCGCGTGCACGCATGGCGGTGAACGCCGCGTGGCCCGGGGTGTCCAGGAAGGTGACCATGCCGCGCGGCGTGTCGACGTGATAGGCGCCGATGTGCTGGGTGATGCCGCCGGCCTCGCCGGTGGCCACGCGGCTCTTGCGCAGGTAGTCCAGCAGCGAGGTCTTGCCGTGGTCCACGTGGCCCATGACGGTGACGACCGGCGCGCGCGGCAGCTGCTCGTGCTCCTGCTCGCCCTCGCCCTCCTCGAGAAAGGCTTCCGGGTCGTCCAGCTTGGCGGCGAACGCCTTGTGGCCCATTTCCTCCACGAGGATCATGGCCGTTTCCTGGTCGAGCTGCTGGTTGATGGTGACCATCTGGCCGAGCTTCATCAGCTGCTTGATCACCTCCGATGCCTTCACCGACATCTTGTGGGCCAGGTCGGCCACGCTGATGGTCTCGGGCACATGCACCTCGTACACCTGCTGCTCGGCAGGCGCCACATAGGTGGAGACATGGCCGTCGCCACGGTCGCCCCGGCGCCCGCCCCGCGGCGCGCGCCAGCCCGGGCGTGCGCCGCCCGGCGAATCGTTGCGGGTCTTGAGGCCGCGCTTCTTCGCATCGTCGGCCCAGCTCGAGGACAGCTTCTCGGACTTGATGGACTTCTTGTCGCCCGGCTTCGCGGCGGTCGTCGCACCGGGCGCGCCGGCGGCGCGGTGGATGGTGCCCTTGATGCCTTCCTTGCCCGCTTCGAGCTTGGCCGGCTCTTCCTTCTTGGCCGTGAGCACACGCTTGGGCGCGTTCATCATGGCGCGGATGGCGGCGGCCTCTTCCTCGGCGGCCTTGCGGCGCTTGGCCAGGTCGGCGGCACGCTGCT
>JBIQKU010000111.1:0-11346 GCA_044506225.1 Rubrivivax sp.
GCGGCGAGGCGGCGCTCGGCCTGCACTACTTCCGCGTGCTGCGCGAGCGCGACGTCAACGTGCGCCTGCTCACGCATGCACGCACCCGGCCCGAACTCGAGCGCCTGTTCGGCAGCGACCCGCGCATCCTCTACGTGGAAGACACGGCGGCGCAGCGCCTGCTGTCGCGGCTCGGCCGCCGGCTGCCGCAGCGCTTCGCGCATTTCACGCTCGGCTTCGTCTCGCGCCTCATCACCCAGATCGCGCAGCGGCGCCGCGTGCACGAGCTGGCGGCGCGCGAGCGCATCGACGTCATCCACCAGCCCATGCCGGTGTCGCCGCGCGAGCCGTCGCTGCTGTTCGGCCTGGGCGTGCCGGTGGTCATCGGGCCGATGAACGGCGGCATGAGCTACCCGCCGGGCTTCGGCCAGCGCGAGAACGCGTTCGCGCGGGTGCTGCTCGCCGCCGGCCGGGCCGCGTCCGAGCTGATGAACCGGCTGCTGCCCGGCAAGCGCGATGCGGCGCTGCTGCTGGTGGCCAACCCGCGCACCCGCGACGCGCTGCCGGCCTGCGCCACGCCGAACGTCGTGGAAGTGGTGGAGAACGGCGTCGACCTGCGGCTGTGGGAGGCGGCGCCGGCGCCCCCGGCGCGCGGCGGCGATGCGCCGGTGACCTTTGTCTTCATGGGCCGGCTCGTGCCCTTCAAGTGCGCTGACGTGCTGCTGGACGCGTTCGCCGCTGCCGTCGCCCGCGCCCCCATGCGGCTGCTCATCATCGGCGACGGTCCGCAGCGCGCCGAGCTCGAGCAGCAGGCCGCGCGGCTCGCCATCGCCGACCGCGTGCAGTTCACCGGCTGGCTGCCGCAGGCCGAATGCGCCGCGCAGCTGCAGCAGGCCGATGCCCTGGTGCTGCCCAGCGTGCGCGAATGCGGCGGCGCGGTCGTGCTCGAAGCCATGGCGATCGGCAAGCCGGTGATCGCCGCCGCCTGGGGCGGGCCGGCCGACTATCTCGATGCACGCTGCGGCGTGCTGGTCGAGCCGACCAATCGCGCCGCGCTGGTCCAGGGCTTTGCCGATGCCATGCAGCGCCTCGCCAGCTCCCCGGAAGACCGCGCGGCGCTCGGCCGCGCCGGGCGCGAGAAGGTGCTGCGCGACTACGACTGGGAGGTCAAGGTCGATCGCATGCTGGCGCTGTACGCCCAGCTCCAGCCGGCCGCGGGCGACCGGCTCGCGATGGCGCATCGATGAGCAGCGCCGCCGCGCCGCGCGTCGCCTTCTACATGCACCGCGTCTACAACGGCGGGGTGGAGCGTGTGTGGTTCAACCTCGCGGCCGAGCTGCTCGCGCGCGGTGTGCAGGTCGACTTGGTGGTCAACCAGGGTTCGGCCAGCCCCTTCATGGCGCAGCTGCCGGCGGGCGTGCGCCTGGTCGATCTCGGCAGCCGGCGTTTCGCCGACCGCACAGGCCGGCTGGTGCGCTACCTGCGGCGCGAGCGCCCGGCGGCGCTGCTGTCCGCGCTGCACTTCTCCAACGAGATCGCGGTGCTGGCGGCGGCGCTGGCGCGTTGCGGCACGCGCGTGGTGGTGACCGAGCACACCACGCTGTCGGCGGACCTCGCCAGCCTGCCGCGCTGGCACCCGCGGCGCTGGGCGGTGCGCACGGCCGCGGCCCTGGCCTATCGGGCGGCGGATGCGGTGGTCGCGGTGTCCCGCGGCGCGGCCGACGACCTGGCGCGCTTTCTCGCACTGCCGCGCGAGCGGGTGGACTTCATCTACAACCCCGTGCTCAACGCCGGCGCGCCGGCGCTTGCCCGCGCGCCGGTGGATCACCGCTGGTTCGCGGACGACGGCGTGCCGGTCATCCTGAGCGTCGGCCGGCTGGAAGCCGCCAAGGACTTCGCCGGCCTGATCGACGCCTTCGCGCTGCTGCGCCGCGAGCGGCCGTGCCGGCTGCTCATCCTCGGCCAGGGCTCGTTGCGCGGGGCGCTCTTGCGCCGGGTGGCCGAGCTCGGGCTCGGCGAGGACGTGGAGCTGGCCGGTTTCGTTGCCAACCCGTATGCCTACATGGCGCGCGCCAACGTGTTCGTCGTGTCATCGGCCTGGGAAGGCTTCTGTGCCGTGCTGGTCGAAGCGCTGGCGCTGGGCACGCCTGTGGTGTCCACCGACTGCCACAGCGGTCCGGCGGAAATCCTCGACGGCGGGCGCTACGGGGCGCTGGTGCCGGTGGGCCGCCCGCCGCTGCTGGCGCAGGCCATCCGGCGCTGTCTGGACGGCGAACGTGCCGCGCCGGCGCCCGCCGACTGGCTGGCGCGCTTCACGCCGGCGCATGCGGTGCAGCGCTATGCGCAGGTGCTGCAGGTGCCGTTGGCCGCGCCGGCGCGGCCCTGAGGCGTTAGCGCACGGTCACGTCGGACGGCGCGGCCGGGCGGGCGGTGCGCTCCAGCGCGCCGATGTCGGGCAGCGCATCGCGCAGCACGCCGACGGCATCGCGCGGGCTGCTCAGCGAGCGATGGCCCGCGTTGAGCGCCGGCGAGGCCGAGGGCAGGGCGTCGTACGGTGCGGCGCTGGCGGCGCGCCGCAGCAGCGACAGCCCCGGGTCGGCCGACAGGCTGGACTGGTCGAAGCCCGCCGCCTGCGCGGCGCTCAGCGTGGCCGCCTGGTCGCTCCAGGTCAAGGCGGCGCCGCCGCTGCGGAAGCACAGGTTGTTGTCGATGGCGCGAAAGCTCTGGATGGAGCGCGCACGGGTGTCCATGCACACCGCCGCGCTGCTGCCGGGGCCGAACAGGATGAGGTTGGACACCACCACGTCCTGGGTGGAGCCGGGCGCCAGCGACAGGCCCGTGGCGCGGCCGGCGGTCTGGATCTGGATGGTGTTGTTGCGCACCGTGAGCGTGTGGTCGGGCAGGTCGCCGCGCGCCAGGTCGGGCGCACCCGAGGGCACGTGCACGCCGGTGAAGCTGCTGCTGCCGCCGGTGCGCACGATGGTGTTGTTCTCGATCACCGCGCCGGGGCAGGAACTGCAGGTGATGCCAACCGTGCCGTCGCCGTCCAGGTTCACCGTGTTGCCGCGGATCACGAGGCCGGGAAAGCGCTGCTCGACCTTGGAGGTGGTGACGCCGTTGATGGCGATGCCCCAGCACACCGCGGCCGACGCCTGCTCGACGATGGTGTTGTTCTCGATCGTCAGGTTGGGCAGGTTGCCGTGTCCCACCAGCGCCACCGCCTTGCACACCGCGCCGTCGTAGCCGGCGTTGCGCGTCAGCGTGTTGCCGCGCACCACCACGTCGGGCACGACGTGGCTGCTGCTGCTCAGGTAGATGTTGTGGTCGCGCGTGCCGTTGTCGCGGCCGTTGGCGTCGAACAGGTTGTTCTCCAGCAGCAGGCCCTTGGCCGAACCGAGAAAGCCCTGCGTCTTGTTGCGCACGATGCTCGAGTTGCGCAGCGTGATGCGCTCGGTGGGCGTGCCCTCGTGGCCGTAGACCACATAGGCGCCGATCACGAAGTTGGTGATGGTCAGGTTGTCGAGCAGGATGTCGCGCGAGCCCTGCGCCACCACGCCATAGCCGCTGCCGCCCTGGCCGCGCAGTTCCAGGTCGCGCACGGTGATGCCGCGCTTGAACCAGAAGCGCAGCAGGTCGTCCCCCGAGCCGCTGGCCTTCAGGCGTGCGGTCAGCACCGGCTTGGTCTGGGCGCAGTCGCCGCTGCACCAGTCGGGCAGGTAGCTCTCGAAGACGATCGGGTCGGCGGGATCGCCCTGCGGTGCGTCGATGTAGGCGCTGGCGAAGGAGCCGCCGCGCGCGAAGCGGAAGGTGTGGCCCGTGCCCTTGGGGTACTTGAAGCCGCCGAGGTTCTTCTTCGGCGCGGCGGGGCTGGTGCCGGGGTTGCTGTTGTTGCCGGCCACGCACGACGGCGCGGCGCCGTCGGCGCATTCGGCGAAGTAGAAGGTCTCGGCGGCGGCGGGCGCTGCGCCCAGCGCGGCACCCGCCGCCAGGGCCAGCGAGACAAGGGCGGCTTTCATCGTGTAGAGGCTCCGGAACATGCCCGCCACCCTAGTGGCCAGGCGGGCGACGCTGTTACTGAATGGTCTTGCTCACCTCGGGCGAGGCGATGCTTTGCGCACCGGCGCGATTGACCGCACGGACCACCACATACCAGGTGCCCGCGGGCAGCGCCTGCAGCTCGTAGCTCGTCGCCGACGGGTTGTCCAGCGCGACCGAGGCGCCGTAGTGGCCGGGGCTGCTGCCGTAGTAGATGCGGTAGCCGGCCAGGTCGGTGAGCGGTGTGCCGTCGTCGTTGGTCTGCGGCACGGCCCAGCTCAGGGCGAGGCTGCGCTCGGCGGCGTTGTCGTCCGCGGCGACGCCGGAGCCGGTCGAGGCCGGCGTGCTGGCGTCCAGATGGCATTGCGCCTGCGGCACGGCCAGGCCGAAGGTGGCCGCATCGCAGCGCACCGGGCCGCTGAGTTCCTGCATGACGAAGCTGCTGCCGGAGCCATAGGCGACCAGTCGCGCGCCGCTGAACTGGCACAGGCCGCCGTCGCTTGCGCAAGGCGAGGCCAGGAACTGGCGGCCGTCGATCATGACCATGTCGGACGCGCCCGGCGCCGGGTCGGCGGGACTGGCGTCGACTGCGTCGTTGGCGATGGCTTCGGGCGCGCGGCTGTCTGCCACGGCCGCGGTGTCCTCACCACCGCCCGACCCGCCACCACAGGCGGCCAGCACGGCGGCCGTGGCCAGCGCGAGCAGAGGTCGGGTCCATCGGGAGGCGGGGTGTGTCATCGGGGTCGGCAGGGAAAAAAGGTGCGAAGGGTTGGGCGGCGAGGTCTGCCGGCTACAACTTGTCTCGGCCGCAACACGGTCGGCAATAAGCGCCTGGTTGTTACAGACGCCGCGAATTCGTTGCCAACCGTGTCCTATGTAAGGGCAGGCGTCTGGCGGGGCCGGGGCGCAACAGCCGTGCCGCCCGCTCAAACCGCGTGAGCACGAACGCGCCGCGTCGCTTCGGCGTCGCTGACCCCCCTGGAGTGGATGCGGATGGTTACAGGTACGACACGGCCGGCACGAGAAGTGCATCCACCCGCATCCGCGGTGCGCCGGCTGGCGAGACCCGCTCCCTAGAATTCCTGACTGTCCCCAGAAGAAAACGAGGCGGAAGCCCCATGACCCTCTTGCGTGTTTCAGTAGTCGTCGGCGGGCTGATGCTCGCGTCGGCCGTGGCCGGCTTCAATGCCCGGCCCGAGCCCAAGCCGCCGGGCACCGCCCCGCGCTACGTGCTCGAAGACACCGTGCCGCGGCAGTTCGGCGACTGGCGCGAGATGGAGCAGCCGGGTGGTCTGGTGGTGAACCCGCAGTCCCAGGAGATCCTGGACAAGCTCTACAGCCAGCTGCTCAACCGCATCTACGTCAACAGCGCCGGCTACCAGATCATGCTGTCGCTCGCCTACGGCGACGAGCAGCGCGGCAACCTGCAGGCGCACAAGCCCGAGGTCTGCTACCCCGCGCAGGGCTTCGTGCTCAGGAGCAACCAGGAGGGCGTGATCCCCACGCCCTTCGGCGACATCGCCGCACGCCGGCTCGACACCCGCCGGGGTGAGCGCCAGGAGCCGGTGACCTACTGGTTCACCGCCGGCGACACGCAGGTGCGCAACAAGCTCGAGCTGCGCATGGTCGAGATCAAGATGGGCCTGACCGGCGAGATCCCCGACGGGCTGCTGTTCCGCGTGTCGTCGATCGACGGCTCGCCCGAGCGCGCCTTCAGGATGCAGGAGCAGTTCGCCACCGCCCTGCTGCAGGCCGTCTCGCCGATCGACCGCAAGCGCCTGAGCGGCCTGGACGGCACCGGGGCGCCCGGCTGAGCGGCGCGGCCCCCGGCGGCCGGCTTCAGCCGTCCACGCCGACGACCGGCGCCTGCGCCGCCTGCCCGCGGCCGATGCCGCTGTACTCGATGCCGAGCGTGGCCATCAGCGCCGGGTCGTAGAGGTTGCGCCCGTCGATGACCACCGGCTGCTTCAGGCGGCTGCGGATCTGGTCGAAGTCGGGGCTCTTGAACTCCTTCCACTCCGTCACGATCAGCAGCGCGTCGGCGCCTTCGAGCGCTTCGGCGGCGGTGTCGACGATGTCCAGGCCCGCCAGCCCCGCGAAGACGCGGCGCGCCTCGGTGCCGGCGACCGGGTCGTAGGCGCGGATGGCCGCGCCGCGCTCGATCAGCGCGCGCACCACCACGCGGCTCGGCGCATCGCGCATGTCGTCGGTGTTGGGCTTGAAGGCGAGGCCCCACACGGCGAAGCGCCGCCCGGCGAGGTCGTCCCCGAAGCGGGCGACGACCTTGTCGACCAGCACTTCCTTCTGCCGCTGGTTGGCCGATTCCACCGCCTGCAGCACCTGCAGCTCGATGCCGTGGTCGCGCGCGGTGCGCACCAGCGCCTTCACGTCCTTCGGGAAGCACGAGCCGCCGTAGCCCGCCCCGGCGTAGAGGAAGTGGTAGCCGATGCGCGGGTCGCTGCCGATGCCCTTGCGCACCCGCTCGATGTCGGCGCCCACGCGCTCGGCCAGCAGCGCCAGCTCGTTCATGAAGCTGATGCGCGTGGCCAGCATGGCGTTGGCGGCGTACTTGGTGAACTCGGCGCTGCGCACGTCCATGAGGTGCAGCCGGTCGTGGCTGCGGATGTAGGGCGCGTACAGCGCCCGCATCAGCAGGGTGGCGCGCTCGTCGTCGGCGCCGATGATGATGCGGTCCGGGCGCATGAAGTCCTCGACCGCCGCGCCCTCCTTGAGGAACTCGGGGTTGGAGACCACCGCGAAGTCGACCTTCACGTCCCGCGCGGCCAGCTCGTCGGCGATGGCGGCCCGCACCTGGTCGGCCGTGCCCACCGGCACCGTGCTCTTGTCGACCACCACCTTGTAGTCGGTCATGTGGCGGCCGATGTTGCGGGCCGCGGCCAGCACGTACTGCAGGTCGGCCGAGCCGTCCTCGTCGGGTGGCGTGCCCACGCCGATGAACTGCAGCGTGCCGTGATCGACGGCGGCGTTCACATCGGTGGTGAACTGCATGCGCCGCGCGGCCACGTTGCGCTTGATCACCTCGAGCAGCCCCGGCTCGTGGATGGGGATGCCGCCGTTGTTGAGCTTGTCGATCTTGGCCGCGTCCACGTCCAGGCACAGCACATGGTTGCCCATTTCGGCCAGACAGGCGCCGGTGACCAGACCGACATAGCCCGTCCCGATGATCGTGACCTTCATTCGACTGCCTCTCCCCGGGGTTGGTGAACCCGGGGCTTTGGCAATCAGCGTGCCCGGCCGTACCCGTCCTCGAAGCGCACGATGTCGTCCTCGCCCAGGTAGCTGCCGGACTGCACCTCGATGATCTCCAGCGGCACCTTGCCGGGGTTGGACAGCCGGTGCGTGGTGCCCAGCGGGATGTAGGTGCTCTGGTTCTCGCTGAGCAGCAGCACCGAGTCGCCGTTGGTGACCTCGGCGGTGCCGCGCACGACCACCCAGTGCTCCGCGCGGTGATGGTGCATCTGCAGGCTGAGCGAGGCGCCCGGCTTGACCATGATGCGCTTGACCTGGAAGCGGTCACCCGCGTCGATGCCGTCGTACCAGCCCCAGGGGCGGTGCACCTGGCGGTGCAGGGTGTGCTCGCTGCGCTGTGCGTTCTGCAGTTGCGCGACCACCTGCTTCACGTCCTGGCAGCAGTTCCGGTCGATGACCAGCACCGCATCGGGCGTCTCGACCACGACGACATTGGACAGGCCGACCACACCCACCAGGCGGCTGGTCGCGTGCACCAGGCTGTCGCGGCTGTCGAGCAGCAGGGCGTCGCCCGAAACCACGTTGCCGTGGGCGTCCTTGCTGCCCACCTGCCAGACCGCGTCCCACGCGCCAAGGTCGGACCAGCCGGCGGCGAGCGGCACCATGCGCACCTCGAAGCCACCTTCACCGCGGGATGCGGCGGCCGCCGGCTCCATCACCGCGTAGTCCACCGATTCGGCAGGAATGGCGGCGAACTCGGCCGCCCCCGGGCGCACGAAGCTCGCGTCGCTGCTGCGCGCGGCCCAGGCCGCGCGGGTGGCGGCGGCGATGTCGGGGCGGAAGCGTTCGATGGCGGCCAGCCACACCGAGGCGCGCACCACGAACATGCCGCCGTTCCAGAAGTAGTCGCCCTGGGCCAGGTAGCGCTCGGCGGTGGCCTGGTCGGGCTTCTCCACGAACTGAGCCACGAGGCGCGAGCCGTTCGCATCGGCCTCGGTGCCGGCGCGCACATAGCCGAAGCCGGTTTCCGGCCGGTCGGGCTGGATGCCCAGCAGCACGATGGCGCCGCCGTCGGCCACGCGCACCGCGCGGCGCAGCGCCTCGGTGAACGCGGCTTCGTCGGTCACGGTCTGGTCGGCCGGCGTCACCACCAGCACCGGGTCGGCGCCGTGCTCGCTCGCCTGCAACGCGGCGAGCGTCAGCGCCGGCGCGGTGTTGCGGCCTGCGGGCTCGAGCAGCAGCGTGGCCGGCGGCAGCCGGGTCTCGCGCCATTGGTCCAGCACCAGAAAGCGGTGCTCCTCGTTGCCGACGACGCTCGCCGGGTTCACCGCGAAGCCGTCCCCGGCGAGCGCGGCGAGCCGCGTGCCGGCCTGCTGGAACAGGCTGCGGTTGCCCTGCAGCACGAGGAACTGCTTGGGATGCTGGGCGCGCGACAGCGGCCACAGCCGCGTGCCGCTGCCGCCGGCCATGATGACGGGTTGAACGGTGATCGATGTCATGGGAGAGAGGCGGATGAAAAGAAGGCGCGGCCGCACAGGCGGGCGCGCCGGATTCTCGCGGATGGCGCGCCCCGCGCCTCAGCTGCCGAAGCCGTTCGGGTTGTCGCGCTGCCAGCGCCAGCTGTCCTCGCACATGGCCGCCAGATCGCGCGTGGCCTGCCAGCCGAGCAGCGAGCGGGCGAGCGAGGCGTCGGCATAGCAGGCGGCCACGTCGCCCGGCCGGCGCGCGACGATGTCGTAGGGCACGGGCCGGCCGCTCGCCCGCTCGAAGGCATGCACCAGTTCGAGCACGCTGTAGCCGCGGCCGGTGCCGAGGTTGACGGTCAGTCCCTCGCCGGCTTCCAGCAGGTGGCGCAGCGCCGCGACGTGGCCCTCGGCCAGGTCCAGCACATGGATGTAGTCGCGCACGCCGGTGCCGTCGGGCGTGTCGTAGTCCTTGCCGAAGACCTGCAGCCGCGCCCGCTTGCCCACCGCCACCTGGGTCACATAGGGCATGAGGTTGTTGGGCGTGCCGCGCGGGTCCTCGCCGATGCGCCCGCTCGGGTGCGCGCCCACCGGATTGAAGTAGCGCAGCAACGCGATCTTCCAGCGCGGGTCGGCGCGCTGGAGGTCGCGCAGGATGTCCTCGCTCATCAGCTTGGTCGCGCCGTAGGGGTTGGTCGCCGACAGCGGCGCCGTCTCGGGGATGGGCAACTGTTGCGGCTCGCCATAGACCGTCGCGCTCGAGCTGAACACCAGCGTCTGGCAGCCATGGCGCTGCATGGCGGCGGCCAGCGTCATCAGCCCACCGAGGTTGTTGGCGTAGTAGGCGAGCGGCTGCTGCGTGCTTTCGCCCACCGCCTTGAAGGCGGCGAAATGCACCACGGCGGCAATGCGCTCGCGGCTGAACAGCGCGTCCAGCGCCGCGGCATCGTTGACGTTCGCCTGCACGAAGCGCGGCGCCTGCCCGGCGAGTTGCGCCAGGCGCGGCAGCACCTCGGGCGAGCTGTTGGAGAAGTCGTCCAGCCCCACGACGTCGAAGCCGGCGGCCAGCAGCGCGAGCCAGGTGTGCGAGCCGATGTAGCCGGTGGCGCCCGTGAGCGCGACGGTGGTCATCGCAGCACGAACTGGCCGAAGCAGCTGAACACGTCGGCGTCGTAGGCGTTCTTGCGCGAATCCCGGGCGATGCTGCATCCGGCCGTGATGGCACGGGTGGCCGCCCAGCGCACGCCCAGGGCGTAGCTGTCGGTGGTGTCGTCGGCGAAGCTGGCGTAGGAGCTGTTGCGGTGGCGCCAGCGGGCGTTGAGCACCGTCTTGGCCGTGAGCTCGTAGCGCGCGGCGATCGCGGTCTGCGTACTGATGCGGGCGTTGTCCACCTGGATCGGGTTCTGGTCGGGCGCGAACTGGAAGAAGGTGGTTTCCGTGCCGGTGTCGCGAACGATGGAGGCGTCGAAGCTCAGCCGCCCGCCGGGGTTGAAGGCCCAGGCGAGCGAACCGGTCACGCCCGACAGGTCGGCGGTGTTGCCGGTGGAGTACTCCTGCTCGGTCAGGCTGATGCGCCCGCTCAGCGTGCTGCGCCCGGTCGGCTTCCACACGCCGGTGAAGTCGATGTCGCGGCGCTCGGAATCCTGCGGGCCGATGATGTTGGGCGCGAGCAGCGCGTTCGGCCGCTCGATGTCGGTGTAGCGCAAGCCCACGCCCAGGCTCAGCAGATCCGACCGGCTCCAGCGCAGGCCGATGCGGGCCACGTCCTGCGTGTGCTCGCGCACGATGTAGTCGACGGTGGAGTAGTCGACACGCCGGTTGGTGTAGCCCGCTTCCAGGCCGATCGTCGGCCCGAGGCCGTAGCGCACGGTCGCGCCGAGCTGGCGCGCGTTCTCGATGTTCTTGCGGTTGACGACGATGGGCTGCAGGTCGGGCGCCGTCTCGTTGGCCAGGCTCCGGCTCGCGCCCACGGTGAAGCTGCCCGACAGGCGCTCGATGGTTTCCCACTGCAGGCCCGCACCGAGCGTGTAGCTGACGTTGTCCAGCAGCGAAAGGTCCTGGTAGGCGTTGTGGTGCACCGAGCCGCGCGCATACAGGCGTTGGCGCCCGAAGGTCTGGTCGATGCCGCCGAGCACGCCCACGCTGGTGATGGTGTCCGACTGCTTGTCGGTCCGCGAACGGAACACGTTGGATTCGTGCGAGACGGCAAGGCTCGCGCCGATGTAGTAGGGCGTGTCCTGAGCCCACGCGCCACCGGCGCAGGCGGCCGCGGCGGCCAGCGCGAAGGGTCCGGTGAGGAGGCGGCGCGTGGCGCGGGCTCGACGAATCATGGAGATCTCCGGTGGTGGGTGTTCGTGTGGCCGCCGGCGCGCCGGCAGGCCCGGTCAGTACGCGTGGCGGTCGAAGAAGACGAGCCGGATGGTACGCACAATGATCTGCAGATCGAGCCCGAGGCTCCAGTTGCGCAGGTACTCCAGGTCGTACTCGACGCGCGCCTTCATCTTCTCGACGGTGTCGGTCTCGCCGCGGTGGCCGTTGACCTGCGCCCAGCCGGTGATGCCGGGCTTGACCTTGTGGCGCACCATGTAGGCCTTGATGATGCGCCGGTACTCCTCGTTGTGCGCCACCGCGTGCGGGCGCGGGCCGACGATGCTCATGC
>JBIQKU010000314.1:0-1790 GCA_044506225.1 Rubrivivax sp.
GCACGAAGCCGAGCGCGATCAGCGAATACAGCATGCCGGCCATCAGGCCGCCGAACAGGGTCTCGAGGAAAAAGCCCATGGCCTCAGCCCTCCACGGCGACCGCGGCCGGGCGCGTGGCCGGCGCGACGGGGGCGGCGCTGGGCGCCGGTCCGGCGGACGCGGTGCCGAGGTAGGCGCGGATCACGTCCTCGTTGTTGCGCACTTCCTCGGGCGTGCCGTCGCCGATCTTCTTGCCGTAGTCCAGCACCACCACGCGGTCGGAGATGTCCATCACCACGCCCATGTCGTGCTCGATCAGCACGATGGTGGTGCCGAATTCGTCGTTCACATCGAGGATGAAGCGGCTCATGTCCTGCTTCTCCTCCACGTTCATGCCGGCCATGGGCTCGTCGAGCAGCAGCACCTGCGGCTCCATCGCGAGCGCCCGGCCGAGGTCCACGCGTTTCTGCAGGCCGTAGGGCAGGCGCCCGACAGGCGTCTTGCGCCAGGCCTGGATCTCCAGGAAGTCGATGATGCGCTCGACGAAGGCGCGGTGCTCGTTCTCCTCGCGCAGCGCGGGCCCCAGGCGCAGCGCCTGCAGGAAGAGGTTGCTCCTCATGCGCAGGTTGCGGCCCGTCATGATGTTGTCGAGCACGCTCATGCCCTTGAAGAGCGCGAGGTTCTGGAAGGTGCGCGCCACGCCCATCTCGGCCACCTGGCGCGAGTTCATGTGCGTGAAGGTCCGGCCGCGGAAGGTGATGGAGCCCTGCTGCGGCTGGTACACGCCGTTGATGCAGTTGAGCATCGAGCTCTTGCCCGCGCCGTTGGGGCCGATGATGGCGCGCACCTCGTGCTCGCGCACGTCGAAGCTGATGTCGGTGAGCGCCTTCACGCCGCCGAAGGCGAGGCTGATGTTCTTCACCTCGAGGACGACGTCTCCGGTCTGGCGCGTCATGCGGCTTTCCCCAGGGCCGGATAGACCGTCACGTCGACGATCTTCAGGTCGGCGGCCACCATGCCGGTGCGCCCGTCCTCGAAGGTCACCTTGGTCTCCACGTACTGCGAGGTCTTGCCGGTGTACAGCGCGTCGACCAGCACCGCATAGCGCTCGGCGATAAAGCCGCGGCGCACCTTGCGGGTGCGGGTGAGTTCGCCGTCGTCCGCGTCGAGCTCCTTGTGCAGGATGAGGAAGCGGCTGATCTGGCTGCCCGCCAGGCGCTCGTCGGCGGCGAGGTCGGCGTTGACCTTCTGCACGCATTCGCGCACCAGCTCGTAGACCTCGGACTTTTGCGCCAGGTCGGTGTAGCCGGCATAGGGCAGGTTGCGGCGCTCCGCCCAGTTGCCCACCGCCTCCATGTCGATGTTGATGAAGGCGCACACGCGCTCGCGCTTGTCGCCGAAGGCCACGGCCTCCTTGATGAAGGGAAAGAACTTCAGCTTGTTCTCCACGTACTTGGGCGCGAACATCGCGCCGTCGTTGGCGCCGCCGGCCAGGCGGCCGACGTCCTTGGCGCGGTCGATGATCTTCAGGTGGCCGCCGGCGTCGAGGAAGCCGGCGTCGCCGGTGTGGTACCAGCCCTCGCCGTCCAGCACCTCGGCGGTGGCGGCCTCGTTCTTGTGATAGCCCTTGAGCAGCCCCGGCGAGCGCACCAGCACCTCGCCGCTGTCGGTGAGGCGCAATTCCACGCCGTCGATGGGCACGCCCACCGTGTCGGCGCGCGCCTCCTGGTCGGGCTGCAGGCAGACGAACACCGCGGTCTCGGTGGAGCCGTAGAGCTGCTTCAGGTTGATGCCGATGGCGCGGTAGAAG
>JBIQKU010000112.1:0-11277 GCA_044506225.1 Rubrivivax sp.
ACAAGCTGCGCGCCCACAAGCAGAAGGTGGTGGGCAAGCTCACCGGCGGCCTGGCCGCCATGGCGAAGATGCGCAAGGTGACGGTGGTGCAGGGCCGCGGCGAATTCGCCGACGCGCATCACCTGCAGGTCACGGCCGAGGACGGCAGCACGAAGACCATCCGCTTCGAGCGCGCCATCATCGCCGCGGGTTCCGAGGCGGTGAAGCTGCCGTTTCTCCCGAAGGACGACCCGCGCATTGTCACCTCCACCGGCGCGCTGGAGCTGCCGCAACTGCCCAAGCGCATGCTCATCATCGGTGGCGGCATCATCGGCCTGGAGATGGGCACGGTGTACTCGACGCTGGGCGCGCGGCTGGACGTGGTGGAGATGCTCGACGGCCTGATGCAGGGCGCGGACCGCGATCTGGTGAAGGTCTGGCAGAAGAAGAACGCCGCGCGCTTCGATCATGTCCTGCTCAAGACCAAGACCGTGGGCGCCGAGGCGACGAAGAAGGGCATCGCTGTGCACTTCGAGGGCGAAGGTGCGCCCAAGGACGCGCAGGTCTACGACCTCGTGCTGCAGGCCGTGGGCCGCACGCCCAACGGCGCACGCATCGGGGCCGACAAGGCGGGGGTGAAGGTGGGCGAGCGCGGCTTCATCCCCGTGGACATCCAGATGCGCACCAACGTGCCGCACATCTTCGCCATCGGCGACATCGTCGGCCAACCCATGCTGGCGCACAAGGCAGTGCACGAAGGGCATGTGGCCGCCGAAGTCGCGGCGGGCGAGCAGCGCGGCGACGACAAGCTCGCGAAGAGCGCCTTCGATGCGCGTGTGATCCCGAGCGTGGCCTACACCGATCCGGAGATCGCCTGGGTGGGCCTGACCGAGGACGACGCCAAGGCGCGCGGTGTGAAGGTCACCAAGGGCCTCTTCCCCTGGTCCGCCTCAGGCCGCGCCATCGCCAACACGCGTGACGAAGGCTTCACCAAGCTGCTGTTCGATGAATCGTCCGGCGCCATCGTCGGTGGCGGCATCGTCGGCACGCATGCCGGGGACCTGATCAGCGAGGTGGCGCTGGCCATCGAGATGGGCGCCGACATGGTGGACATCGGCAAGACCATCCATCCGCATCCCACGCTCGGCGAAAGCATCGGCATGGCGGCGGAAGTGGCACACGGCACCTGCACCGACGTGCCGCCGGCCCGGCGTTGAACGCGCGCTGACGCGGCCAGGGACGGGCCGCACGCCGACCCGCACCGTTTCGCTTGAGGGATCGACGGGCGAACGGGGCCCGGGCCGGCTCAGCCTGCGGACCCGCTCAGCGCGTGGGCGCCTGTCGCGACATCCCCGCCGGCGCCACGCTGTCGGCGATCTGGCGTGCCCGCGCATCCAGCTCCGCGCGGCTGGTGCCGACCACGATGTTCGGCTCCACCGGGCAGCGGCCCGGCTCGTCGCCGAGCGACGACCAGCCGGCGGCCGCATCGTCCTCACCCACGGGTCGGGCAATGCCCAGCTGCGCGTTGAGCTGGTTCAGCGCCGCATGCGTGCGGGCGTAGGCCACGGCGAGGTCGTACTGCGCATTGGCGTAGGCGCGCCGCGCCGTGTAGACCTCGTTCTCGGCGTTCAGCAGGTCCAGCAGGCTGCGCTGGCCGATGTCGAACTGCTGGCGGTAGGCATCGCGCGCCTTCTCGATGGCGAGTGTGTTGCGGTCCAGCGAGATGAGCTGCTCCGCGAGCTTGCGCGTGTCGTTGAAGGCGATGGCGGCGGTCTGGCGGGTGTCGCGGCAGGCGCGGTCGCGCAAGTCGGCGGCCTGGTTGAGCAGGTCGGCCTGCTGGCGCACGCGCGCCTGGTCGGCCCCGCCGCTGTACAGGTTCCAGTTCAGCACCAGCTCGGCGCTGCTGTCGCGCCGCTGGTCGCGGATGCCGTCGAAGTTGTGGCCGGCGCCGGTGCGCACACGGGCTTCCACGCGCGGCTGGTAGGCGGCGCGCTGCATCTCCACGGTGGCGCGAACCGCGCGCAGGTTCTCGACGCTCGCGCTGATGGCGGCGCTGCGTGCGATGGCGCCGCGTGAGGCGTCGGCGGCCGTCTCGGGCATGTGCGCGGTGAGCGGGGCATGCGCCGGCAATTCCGCCGGCGGCGCTTCGCCGACGATGCGCTGGTAGCGCGCCGTCACGTCGTGCAGGTTGGCGAGCTCGGTCGTCAGGTTGGATTCGGCCAGCGCCAGGCGGGCGTTCGCCTGCTCCAGGTCCACCCCTCGGCCGACGCCCGCGCGCACGCGCGAGCCGATCTGCAGCGAGGCGTACTTGTGCTGCACGTAGTTGTCTTCGGCCAGCTCGACCATGCGGCGCATGCGCTGCACGTCGTAGTAGGCGCGCGCGGCTTCCAGCGCGGTCTGCTCGGTCGCGTCGATCAGCTCGAACCAGCGCGCCAGGCTTTCGTGGCCGACACGTGCCACGTCGCGCCGGGTGCCCATGCCGTCCCACAGCAGCTGGGTCAGCGACAGGCTCGCGCCGCTGCGGCTGAAGCTCTGGCGCTCGGGGCCGCGCGAGTCGATGCGGTCGCTGTCCCTGCCGACCGAGGCCTGAAGGTCCACGCGCGGGCGCAAGGCGGCGCGCGAGACGTCGATCGCGTCGGTGGAGGCGCGGTAGGCGTTCAGGCGTGCCGTCACCTCCGGGTTGCTCAGCACCGCTTTTTCCACCGCCGCTTTCAGCGGATCGGCGCCGGCTTGTGCGGCGGCGCCGGTGGCCATGAGCAGGCCTAGCGCCACCGCCGCGGCGATCTTGCCGAGCGTCTGGTGCTTCGGGATTCTGCGGATGGACTGAACGGCCGGCAGGGCGTTGTAACTGTATGTGTGTGACATGGGCGGACGCGAGTTTAGGGGGCTAATCGGCCGGCCCCGGTGCGCTTGTGACCGTCTTGCGCCTGTTCGCCGTGAATGCGTGCGGTAGTGCGCATGAGCAGCGAAGTGCTCCCTTGCTGCGGCGCTTCGCCAAGGTGGCGGCGCGTGACGCAACGCACGCCGCGTCCGCAAACCGGCCGCCTCCCGGCCGACAGGCCCGCCCGGGCGACAACAATGCCGTCTTCCCGTGCGAGTCGCCGTGCCGTCTGCCGTTTCTCTTCCTTCTGCGAAACCTGTGAGCGGCAGCGCGACGCCGCCCCGGGGCGCATGGCGCGAAGCGTTTTCGGGCAGCGTGCGCGCCGCACTGCGGGCGCTGCTGGCCGTGGCGCTGCTGCTGGCGGCGGCGCAGCCCGGCGCCTGGGACGCCGAGCGCATGCAGGCCGCGGCCACCCGGCTCGGGCCGCAGGCCGTGGCCGGTGCGGCGGCGCTGCAGACGGTGCTCGCCGCCGCGACCGGCCTGCCCGAGGAGGCGCGCCTGCGGGCGGTCAACGAGTTCTACAACCGGCGCATCGCCTTTCACGACGACACCGAGGTGTGGCAGCAGGTCGACTACTGGGCAAGCCCGCTGGAGACGCTGGACAAGGGCCGCGGCGACTGCGAGGACTACGCCATCGGCAAGTACTTCGGCCTGGTGGCGCTGGGCGTGCCGGTGGCCAAGCTGCGGCTGGTCTATGTGCGCGCGCAACTCGACGGCGGTGTGCAGGCGCACATGGTGCTCGCCTACTACGCGACGCCCGACGCCGAGCCGCTGATCCTCGACAACCTGATCACCGAGATCCGCCCCGCCTCGCGCCGCCCGGATCTTGCGCCGGTGTTCAGCTTCAACAGCGAGGGTCTGTGGCAGGGCGTGGGCGCGCGCAGCGCCGGCGATCCGGTGGCCCGGCTGTCGCGCTGGCGCGAAGTGCTGGCGAAGGCCGAGGCAGAAGGCTTCCGATGAGCCGTCGAAGAATCTTCATGAACACGCGCCGGCACGCGATGATGCCGGCCATGAACGCGAGCGCGCCCGGCCCCCGCCGGCCGGCGCGCGGCGCGCACGAGAGGGAGAACACCACATGTCGCTGATCCGCCAGATCTGGGCGCTGCTGCTCGCTGCCTTGCTGCTTGCCTTCGTCGGCAGCGTGGGCGTGGTCGTCGGCGCGACGCGCGATACCTTGCAGACGCAGCTGCAGCTCAAGAACAGCGACAACGCCACGGCGCTGGCGCTCGCGCTGTCGCAGCAGCAGGGCGACCCCGCGCTCATGGAGCTGCTGATGGCCGCGCAGTTCGACACCGGCTTCTACCGCGAGATCCGCCTGGTCGGCGTCGACGGCACGACCCGCTTTGCGCGCGAGGCCGACATGCAGCCGCTGCATGCGCCGCAGTGGTTCGTCGCGCTGCTGCCGATCGAATCGGCGGTGGGCGTGGCGCAGGTGTCCGATGGCTGGCGCGCTCTGGGCTCGGTGCGCGTGGTGAGCCACACCGCGTTTGCGCATGACGACCTGTGGCGCGGCAGCGTGCGTGCGGCCGGTGCGCTCGCGGTGGTGGCGCTGCTCGCGGCCTTGCTGGCGCATCTTGTCGTCGCGCGCATCCGCCGCCCGCTGGACCGCGCGGTCGAGCAGGCGCGGGCGCTGGTGGACGGTGAGTTCGTGCGCGTGCCCGAGCCGCGGGTGCCGGAACTCAAGCGCCTCACCCAGGCCATGAACACCATGGTGGCGCGCTTGCAGCTCACCTTCCAGGCGCAGATGGAGCACATCGAATCCCTGCGCCGCCAGGCGCATTCGGATGCGCTGACCGGCCTGTCCAACCGCACGCATTTCATGGAGCAGCTCGCCGTCGCGCTGCAGCGTGAGGACGGCCAGGCCGAAGGCGGCCTGGTGCTGCTGCGCATCACCGATCTTGCCGAGCTCAACCGCACGCTCGGGCGCGCGGCGACCGACCGCCTGATCGTCGCCGTCGCCCATGCGCTGCAGACGTACCACCAGCGTGTGCCCGGCTGCCGCATCGGGCGGCTCAACGGCTCGGATTTCGCGCTGTGCCTGCCGGTGGGCGGCGTGGCGCTCGAGACGGCCGAGGCGGTGTCGCACGCGCTGCGTGCCATGCTGCCGGCCTACGGGCCCGGCATCGGCGTGGCGCTGGGTGCGGTGGAGATGCAGCATGAGCGCCAGGTGGCACAGGTGATGGCCGCGGCCGACCATGCGCTGGCCCGCGCCGAAAGCCGCGGCGCCTTCAGCGTCGAGCTGGCCGGCGAGACGACGCCGGGCGTGAACGCCACGCGGCGCGCGGCGATGGGTGAGACCGCCTGGCGCCAGCGCATCAGCGGCGCGCTCGGTGCGCAGGGCGCGCGCCTGATCGCGTTTCCGGTGCTGGACGCGGCCAACCGGCTCATCCACCTCGAATGCCCGCTGCGCCTGCAGCTCGAGGACGACGGCCCCTTCGAGCCGGCGGCGCGCTGGCTGCCGCTGGCGCTGCGCAGCCGCCTCACCGCCGAGGTGGATGCGCGTGCGCTCGAACTCGCGCTCACCGATGCCACGCGCGACGGCCAGCCGCGCTGCGTGAACCTCGCGCCCGCATCGCTCACCGACAGCGGTTTCGCCGCGCGACTGCGCGCGCTGCTGTGGGCGCAGCCGCAGGCGGCGAGGCTGATCTCGCTCGAAGTGGCCGAGGGCGCCGCGGTCGATCACTTCCCGCTGCTGCAGGAGCTGAGTCGCCAGCTGCGGCCCACCGGTGTGCGGCTCGGGCTCGAGCACGCGGGTGAGCGGCTGGGCAGCATCCCGCGGCTGTTCGAGGCGGGGCTGCACTACGTCAAGCTCGATGCCGCGGTGGTGCGCGGCGCCGGCAGCGACGAGCAGCGCGCCAGCTTCGTGCGCGGCACGGTGACGCTGCTGCACGGCTTGTCGCTGCAGGTCTATGCCGAAGGCGTGATCGACGAAGCCGACGCCGCGCGGCTGTGGGACTGCGGCGTCGACGGGCAGACCGGGCCCTTGATCAGCGCCCGGCATTCGCGCGACGGGGGCTGAGCGGCCGGGCGACGCTCGCGGCGGGCGCCCGGCCCCGTTTCCGCTCAGCCGTTGTCGATCAGCAGCTTCGACTGGCTGAGCAGCTGCTGGATGATCTGCTGGTCGTTGGCCAGCGTGCCGCCGAAGCTCAGGTCCACCGCCTGCAGCGAGATCGTCTGGTCCACCGCGCTTGCATCGAAGCCGCCGGAGAAGCCACCGGTGCTGCTGATGTGGATCACCGTGTCGCCGCCTGCGGTGTCGAAGTGCAGGTAGTTCGTCAGGTTGCCCGCCGGCCCGCCGGCCTTGGTCTCGCCCTGCAGCAGGTCGCGCAGGTCGAGCACATCACCGCCGTGGTTCGGTGAGGCGAGGTTGAAGTCCGTCACCACGTCCGCCGCCGGCGCGCCGGGGGTGCCGCGGTCGGCCAGCTCCCAACGGAAGACGTCGGCGCCGTTGCCGCCGATGAGCACGTCGTGGCCGGCGCCGCCCACCAGGATGTCGTTGCCTTCGCCGCCGTAGAGCCGGTCGTTGCCGGCGCCGCCGTACAGCGTGTCGTTGCCGCCCTGGCCGTAGAGGATGTCGTCGCCGGCATCGCCATGCACCACGTCGTTGCCGCCGCGCGTGTCGCCTTCGACGTTGAACTGGTCGGGGTTGCTCTTGATGAACTCCCAGATGCGCGCGTTGCTCGGCGCCTGGCCGTCGGTGGCGGTCAGGTAGTCGACCAAGGCCTGGTAGCCGCGGCCATCGTGCGAGCCCGCGGGATTGCCGGGCCAACTCAGGTGATCGGTGTTGATCGCGTCCGCGAAGATCACGTCGTTGCCGTCGCCGCCGTGGATGGTGTCGTGGCCGAGGGCCGCGAGTTCTTCGGTGACCGAGCCGTTCTTCAGCGCGGCTTGTAGGTCGGTGGCGGTGTTGACGATCTCCGATTGGCCCACCTGTCCGGTGACCGTGGTGGGGAAGATCCACCAGTCGGTCACCGTCGTCGTCCCGGTGCCGGTCGACGAGGTGTTGTCGAAGAAGCGCAGGTAGTCGGCATTGATGCCGTTGCCCATGCCGATGGCGTGCATCTGCACCTTGTTGGCGCCGCTCAATGGCTGACCGGCCGTGCCTTCGAGCAAGGGCCTGGCCGTGTCGATGGCTTGCTTCAGCGCTTCCGACGGGGTGAAGCCTGCGTCCGTGGCCCGCGTGCCGTTGTTGTAGTGCGTCGGGTTGCCGTCGGTGAGGAAGAACGACAGGTTCTGGTAGTTGGCAGACGCGTTCTTGCCGGTGTTGACCTGGCCGTTGAACCAGGAGATCGCCTGCTCGAAGGCCGCCTCGAAATTGGTGCCGCCATCGGCACTCAGGTTGTTGATGGCGGTGCGCAGCTGCTGGGCGCGGCCGGGGTTCAAACCCTGGATGTTCGCGACCTGCGTGGCGGTGGTCGAGAACGCGATGAGGCTCACGTTGACCGTGCCGTCGTGGCCTTCGAGCTGATCGACCAAATTCGACAGCGCGTTCTTCATCAACTGCAGGCGCGTGGGCGAACCGGAGCCGCCGATGCGGTCGCTCATGCTGCCCGACACATCCACGATCAGCGAGATGTTGTAGTTCTTCCCTGCCTCCACCGTCGTCACGACACCGCCGATGTCGCCCATCACCACGTCGTTGCCGGAGCCGGCCTCGATGGTGTTGTCGCCGTTCGGGTTGGGTGTGCGCACCAGCCGGTCGGTGTGCAGCGTGAAGGTCTGCAGGCCCGAGGTGTTGCTGCCGCCGTTCGCCGTGCCGCCGTCGTCCACCACGCGGAAGCCGAAGCTCGCGGTACCGCTGCTGCCGGCGGTGAAGACCAGGCGGCCGGCATCGATGTCGGCCAGGCTCACCGTCTGGTTGGCCGTGACCGGCTGGCCGGCGAGCGTGAGCGTGCCACCCGTGGGCAGCGTGCCGATGACCACGCCGCTGAAGCCATGGCCTTCGACCGCATCGGTGAACGGGAAGTCCGCCGCGCGTAGCACGTGGCTGGCCATGCCTTCGAGCACATGCGCCGAGGCGTTGGCGCTGGTGGGCGCATCGTTGACGGGGCGGATGTCCAGCGTGGCGCTGCCGTTCGTCTGCAGCGTACCGTCGCTCACGGTGTAGCCGAAGCTCACCGCGCTGTCGTCGTTCGGCGCCGGCGTGTAGGTCCAGGTGCCGTTCGGGTTGGCCACGAGCGTGCCGCGGCCCGCGCTGATGTGCACGTTGGTCACGACCAGCGGATCGCCGTCCGGGTCGCTCGCGTTGGCGAGCAACTGGGCCGAGGTGATCACACGCGCGCCGCTGTCTTCGTTGATCGGTGCGAGCACCACCGGCGTGGTGAGGGGCGCGTCATTCACCGCTGTGACGGTGATGTTCTGCGTGACGGGCGCGGAGACCGCGTCTTCGCTGTCCTTGGCCGTGAAGCTGAGCGTGGTGCTGCCGTTCCAGTCGGCGTCGGGCACGAAGGACAGGGACGCACTGTTGGCAGTGGCCGCCACCGTGCTGCCGATGGCGAGCGCCGTGCCGTTGAAGTACAGCGTGCCGTTGGCGGGCAGGGCGGTGATGGTGAAGCTGGCGATCGAGCCGTCCACATCCGCGCCGCTGAGGGTGACGGGGATGATGGTGTCTTCGGCACCGCTCGCGTGCGTGACGACCGCCGTGGGCGCTTCGTTCGCGCCGTTGACCGTCACCGTGATGACGTGCCGCGTGCCGTCCACCGTGGTCACGGTGAAGGTTTCCACCGGCTGCTGGCCGCTGGTCAGCGCCTGCACGTTCGCGTCGCCGTTGCGCAGCGTGTAGCTCCACGCGCCGCTGGAATCGATCGTGAAGTTGCCGTAGATGCCGACCGTCGTAACCGGGCGGAAGCTGGCCGGGCTGTCCACATCGGTGGCGGTCAACTGGCCGGTGGTGACCAGCGCGCCGTCCTCGGTGACGCTGCCCACGCTCGTGCCGCTGATGGTGGCAGCATCGTTGGTGCCCGAGATGGTCACCGTGATGGTCTGGGAGGCCGTGCCGTCCAGGCTGTGCACCGTGATCGAGTCGCGCAGCGGGGTGTGATCGCCGCCGAGCGCCTGGATGACCGCCTGGGTCGTGTCGGCGCGGTAGGTCCACTCGCCGGTCGTGGTGTTCAGCGTGAAGACGCCGTAGCGGCCGTTGAGCGAGGCCGCGTCCGGCGTGCGCAAGACCGCCTCGCCGGTGTCCACGTCGTTGACCGTCAGCGTGCCGCCGGCGGTGAGCATGCCGTCGCCGTCCGCACCGACGTCCTCCACGAGCGCGGCGGTGGACGTGCCGGTGATGGTGGCCGCGTCGTTGGTGCCGGTGATGCTGACCGTGATGACCTGCTCGGTGCCGTCGATGCTGCGAACCATGAAGGTCTCGGCCGGCAGCGATTGGCCGGCGGCAAGCGCCTGCACGGCCGGGTCGGCGTTGTCGAGGGTGTAGACCCAGGCGCCGGTCGCATCGATGCTGAAGCTGCCGTGGGCGCCGGGGATGTTGGTCTGGGCGACAAAGGCTGCTTCGCCCGCGTCCGGATCGACGATGGAGAGCTGGCCGCTCGTACTGAGCTGGGTGTCTTCGACGGTGGCGCCAGCCGTGTCACCGCTGATCACGGCAGCGTCTGCCACCGGTGTGACGGTGATGGATTGCGTCACCGCGGGCGAGACGGCGCCTTCGCCGTCGGTCGCCGTGAAGCTCAGGGTGGTGCTGCCGTTCCAGTCGGCGTTGGGCTGGAACGTGAGCGCTGCCGCGTTGCCGGTGGCAGTGACCGTGCTGCCCACGGCCAGTGCCGTACCGTTGAAGTACAGCGTGCCGTTCGCGGGCAGGGCGGTGAGGGTGAAGCTGGCGATGGCGCCGTCCACGTCCGCGCCGCTGAGGGTGACGGGGAGGGTGGTGTCTTCGGCGCCGCGGGCGTTGGTAACGATGGCCGTCGGTGCCTCGTTCGCACCTTGCACGGTGATGGTGATGACCTGCGTCGTGCCGTCGGCCGTGCTCACGGTAAAGCTCTCGGTCGGCCGCTGGGCGCTGGTCAGCGCCTGCACGTTGGCGTCGCCGTTGCGCAGGGTGTAGCTCCACGCGCCCGTCGCGTCGATCGTGAAGTCGCCGTAGGTGCCGGTGGCTGACGCAGGCACGAAGTCGGCGGCGCTGTCCACGTCGGTGGCGGTCAGCTGACCGGTGGAGATGAGCGTGCCGTCTTCCGTGACGCTGCCCACGCTCGTGCCGCTGATGACAGCCGCGTCGTTGGTCCCGGAGATGGTGACCGTGATGGTCTGCGAGGCCGTGCCGTCCAGGCTGGTGACGGTGATCGAGTCGGTGAGCGGGGCGCTGCCCGCGTTCAGCGCCTGGATGGTCGCCTGGCCGTTGTCGGCGGCATAGGTCCACGCACCGGTGGCCGCGTCGAAGGTGAAGCTGCCGTAGGTGCCTGCCAAGGAGGCGGGCGTGCGGAACGCGGCTTCGCCGCTGTCCACGTCGGAGACGGTCAGCGTGCCGGTAGCCAGCAGATGACCGGTCGCAGTGACGCCGGTATCTTCGGTCAGCGCGGCGGTGGACGTTCCGGTGATGGTCGCTGCGTCGTTGGTGCCGGTGATGCTGACGGTGATGATCTGCTCGGTCCCGTCGATGCTGCGGACCGTGAAGGTCTCTGCCGGCAGCGACTGACCGGCGGCCAGCGCCTGCACGGCAGGATCGGCGTTGTTCAGCGTGTAGACCCATGCACCGTTGGCATCGATGCTGAAGCTGCCGTGGGCGCCGGGGACGTTGGTCTGCGCCGCAAACGCCGCTTCGCCCGCATCCGGGTCGACGATGCTGAGCTGGCCGCTCGCGGTGAGTTGCGTGTCTTCGATGGTCGCGCCGCCGGTGTCACCGCTGATGACGGCGGCATCGGCCACGGGTGTGACCGTGATGGACTGCGTCACCTCCGCCGAGACGGCGTTCTCACCGTCCGTAGCGGTGAAGCTCACCGCCGTGCTGCCGTTCCAGTCGGCATCGGGCACGAAGGACAGCGAGGCGCTGTTGGCGGTCGCCGCCACCGTGCTGCCCACGGCCAGCGCCGTGCCGTTGAAGTACAGCGTGCCGTTGGCGGGCAGGGCGGTAATGGTGAATGTGGCGATCGAGCCGTCCGCATCCGCGCCGCTGAGCGTGACAGGGATGGTGGTGTCTTCAGCCCCGCTCGCATGCGTGATCACGGCGGTGGGCGCCTCGTTCGCACCGTGGACTGTCACCGTGATGACATGCGTCGTGCCGTCGGCCGTGGCCACGGTGAAGGACTCGACCGGCTGCTGAGCGCTGGTGAGCGCCTGCACGTTGGCATCGCCGTTGCGCAGGGTGTAGCTCCACGCGCCGCTGGAATCGATCGTGAAGTTGCCGTAGGTGCCGGTGGCTGATGCAGGCACGAAGTCGGCGGCGCTGTCCACGTCGGTGGCGGTCAGCTGACCGGTGG
>JBIQKU010000113.1:0-11223 GCA_044506225.1 Rubrivivax sp.
GGATCCAGCACGCTGTCCGGCTTGACTTTGAACACGGTTGCTCAGTGCGAACGGGACGGGATTGGGGCATCGGGCCTGCGACATGAACCGTTCGCGCTGAGGTATCCAAGCCCTCGCAAGACCCGTTCGGGCTGAGGTATCGAAGCCCTCGCAAAAACCCGTTCGGGCTGAGGTATCGAAGCCCCGGGAGCGCCAAAAGCCCTTCGACACCTCAGTACGACCAGGCGGAGAGAGAACACATGACAACCGATTCAAGACCGAACGAAGAAAGCACCCTGCACGCCGACTGGCTCCTCCCCTCCGCCCGCGCCGATGCCCTCCAGCGCAGCATGCAGGTGGACTACGACACCCACGGCGTGCGCGCCGTGCAGCCCCAGCCGCAGGGCGACGGCGCTACCCTGCTGATGCCGCCCTTCGCCAATGCGCACGACCACGGCCGCGGCGTGAAGACCATGGCCTACGGCGCGGTCGATGCGCCGCTGGAGGCCTGGTTTCCGTCCACCTTCGCCCTGCCGCCGGTGGATCCCTACCTGGTCGCCGCCGCCGCCTTCGCACGCATGGTGCGCAGCGGCATCGCCTCCACCGTGCACTGCCACCTGTCGCGCGAGCCGCGCGTGCTGCTGGAGGAAGCCCGGGCGGTCAGCCGTGCGGCGCGCGACATCGGCATTCGCGTGGCCTTCGTCGTGCCGCTGCGCGACCGGCATCGCCTCGGCTACGCGAGCGACGACACCATCCTCGGGCTGCTGGACGCCGAGGATGCCGAGGCCATCGCCGAGCGCCTGCTGCGCCCCATCGCGCCGCTGGACGAGCAGCTCGCGGTGGTCGACGAAATCGCCGAGGCCTGCGAGAGCGAGTTCTTCCAGGTGCAGTACGGACCGGTCGGCGTCGAATGGTGTTCCGACGTGCTGCTGCGCCGCGTGGCCGCCGCCGCGAGCGCGAGCGGGCGGCGGGTGCACATGCACCTGCTGGAATCGCGCTACCAGCGCGCCTGGGCCGACCGCGAGTACCCGCAAGGCATCGTGCGCCACCTGGACGACTGCGGGCTGCTGTCGCCGCGGCTCACCGTCGCGCACGGCACGCAGCTGCGCCCCGACGAATGCGAGCGCCTGGCCGAACGCGGCGTGGTGGTGTCGATCAACACCAGCTCCAACCTGCGCCTGCGCTCGGGCATCGCGCCGCTGCGCCACATCCGCGAAGCGGGCCTGAAGTTCGCCGTCGGCCTGGACGCACTCGCGCTGGACGATGACGACGACCTGCTGCGCGAGATGCGGCTGCTGCGCCTGCTGCACGCCGGCATCGGCTTCCAGGGCGGCGTGCCGCGCGAAGCCGTGCTCGAAGCCGCCTGCTGCCACGGCCCCGCGGCCGCCGGCCACCCGGGCGCCGGCGAGATCGTGGCCGGCGCGCCGGCCGACCTGCTGCTGCTGGACCTGCAGCGCCAGACGCTGGACCTGTGCGAGCCGCTGTCCGACATCGCGAGCATGCTGCATGCGCGCGCCACCGCGGCCAACGTGCGCACCCTGGTCGTGGCCGGGCGGGTGGTGGTCGACGGCGGCATGGTCTGCGGCGTGGACGAGACGGCGGTGCACACCGAACTGCAGTCGCAGCTGCGTGCGCATGCGGGCGCGGCCGCCGACTTCCTGCCGCTGCTGCGGCGTTACCAGGCGGCGCTCGCCGGCTTCTACGAACGCGGCGGCTGAACACGCCTCGGGCATGGCGCTTGCCGTGGCCGCTGTCCTGCCTTTGCGACAGCACGCCATGCACAGCCCTTTCCAGGCGGCCCGATGAGCCGGCCGCCTTCACGCGAACAGCTGCTCCATCTGCTGGCCGAAGCGGCCGAGCTGGAGCACAACCTGCTGTGCAGCTATCTCTTCGCGCTGTTCAGCCTCAAGACCGGCGCCGACGAGGACCTGCAGCCAAACGAGCTGGCGGCCGTGCAGCGCTGGCGCGAGGCGCTGCTGGCGGTGTGCGTGGAAGAGATGACGCACCTCGCGCAGGTGGCCAACCTGAGCGTCGCGCTCGGCTTCCAGCCGCATCTGGACCGGCCCAACCTGCCGGTCGCGCCCGGCTATCACCCGGCGGCGGTGGTGGTCGAGCTCACGCGCTTCGATGCCGACACGCTGGATCACCTCATCTTTCTCGAGCGCCCCGAAGGCATGGCGCTCGACGACGGCGCCTCCTTCGTGCCGGCCGTGCCTTATGTGCGCAGCGGGCTGCCAGACGGGCTGATGCCGGGGGGCCCCGAGTACGAGACCATCGGTGAGTTCTACGACGTGCTGCGCGACGGCCTGGTCGCCTATGCCGAAGCCCATGGCGAGGCCATGCTGTTCGTCGCCACCGAAGAAGTGCAACTCAGCGCCAAGGAGGTGGGCGGCGGCGCCCTTCGTGTGGTGCGCACGCTGGCCGATGCCTGCGCCGCCATCGACGACATCGTGCGCCAGGGCGAAGGCTCGCGGCACGACAGCGAGGCCTCGCATTTCGCACGGTTCTGCGCCATCCGCAGCGAGCTCGAGGCGCTGCAGGCAGCCCGGCCCGGCTTCGACCCCGCGCGCCCCGTCGGCCGCAACCCGGTGATGCGCACGCCCACCGCCCCGGGCCGCACCCACGTGACGGCCGGCCACGCGAGCCGCGTGCTCGACGCCGCCAACGCGCTCTATGCGTTCATGCTGCGCTGCCTCATGCAGTGCTACGCCACACCACGCACGCCGGCCGCCCCCCGCGAGGCCATCGTGAGCGCGACCTTCACGACGATGAAGGCCTTTGCCATCCTCGCCGGCGAGCTCACCCGCCTGCCGGCCACCGACCACGACACGGGCGTGAACGCCGGCGTGAGCTTTGCGATGCTGCGTGCGGTCGAAGGCGGCGCGCCGGGCGTGCCGGCCGCACCCTGGCTGCAGGAGCGGCTGGACGAGATTCGCAGCGCCGTGCCCGAGCTGGCACTGGGCGAGGCGCCGACGCGCCGGCTCAGCGACACGCTGGCCGACATCGCCGCCCATCTCGCGAGCATGCAGCCGCAGCGGCCGTGAGCGGCGCGTGCCCTGCTCCTACGCACGCCGGCGCCTTCGACCTACAGCGGCCGGCGCGCGCGGCCGGTAGCTTCATGCCATCTTGAATTCACGGAGCACACATGCCCAGCACGAAGACCGCCTCTCGAAAGACCAAGACCGCCACGACCCGGAAGACCCCGGACGCCATCGCCCTGCTGCGCGCCGACCACAAGCTGGTCAACGACCTGTTCGAGCAGTTCGAGAAAAGCCGCAGCGCGAACCGCAAGAAGACGCTCGTCGCGCAGATCTGCCGCGAGCTCACGGTGCATGCGCTGATCGAGGAGGAGATCTTCTACCCCGCGTTCCGTGCGGCGGTGAAGGACAAGGAGCTGGTGCCCGAAGCGGCTGTCGAGCACGCCACGGTCAAGGACCTCATCGCGCAGGTCGAAGGCGTGGAGCCCGAGGGCGAGATGTTCGATGCGCGCGTGAAGGTGATGGGCGAATACGTCAAGCACCACGTCAAGGAAGAGCAGAACGAGATGTTCAAGAAGGCGCGCGCCAGCAAGATGGACCTGGCGGCGCTGGGCGAGCAGCTCGCGCAGCGCAAGGCCGAGCTGATGGCCGCCGACGGCATGGCCGCCGCCCTGCGCTGATCCGCCAGGCCGGCCGGCGACCCTCAGCTCGCGGCGCCGGTGCGCAACCCGCGCGCGGCGCCGCTCGCCGCACCGGCCGGCCGCAGCATGCGGCAGGTGCTGGGCGTGCTGGCCACCTGCGCGTCATAGCGCTTCTCGGGGATCAGCGTGTAGCCGGTGTTCTCCAGGCCGAAGAAGTACTTCTCGCCGGTGCGGCCCATGACCAGCAGAAACATCGGCTGCTGCATCTGGTGATCCTGCGCCCGCATGGTCATCTCCCCGCTGAAGCCCTGCAGCCTCAGCCCTTCCATGGCGGCGGCCACCTTCACCGGATCGGTGGAGCCCGCCCGGCGGATCCCTTCGCCGATGAGCATCAGGCTGTAGACCACGTGGAAGGACTGCAGGTCCTCGCCGTACTGCTGGCGAAAGCGCAGTGACAGCAGGCTGGCCATGCCGCCCATGTTGACGTGGGTGGCGGCCACCACGTAGACCCGCCCAACGCCCGCGGCGCCGAAGGCCTGCGGCGCGCCGGCGCGGTCGGCATAGAAGGTGATGAAGCGTCCGCCATAGCCCTGGGCCACCGCGGCCTCGGCCAGCAGGCTCAGGTCCTTGCCCCAGTTGCCGGTGATGACGGTGTCGGCGCCCGCGGCCTGGACGCGTGCGACATGTGCCGAGAAATCGCTGGTGGCCGACAGCGGCACGAACTCGTCGCCCACGATCTCCACCTCCGGGCGCTTGGCCCGGATGGCCTCGCGCGCGAGCTTGGACACCTGGCGGCCGAAGGAATAGTCCTGGTTGAGCAAATACACCTTCCGGATGCTCGGCTCGTCGTTCACGAAGGCGGCAATGGCCTGCACGCGCATGGAGACGTCGGCATCGATGCGGAAATGCCAGAAGCTGCATTGCTCGTTCGTCAGCACCGGGTCGATGGCCGCCTGGTTGACGTAGACCACCTCCCGCCCGGGATGGCGGGCGTTGTGCTGCGAGACGGCCTGCGACAGCGCCAGGGCGACGGCCGAGCCGTTGCCCTGGGTGATGTAGCGCGCGCCTTGCGCGATGGCCTCGTGCAGGCGGGCGACCGCCTCTTCGGGGTCGAGCTTGCTGTCCAGGCCGATGACCTCGAAGCGCGGTTCCGACAGGCCGCGGCTGCGGTTCATGATGCCGGCGAAGAACTCGGCCGTCTTCAGCTGGTTGCGCCCGGTGACGGCGGCGCCGCCCGACAGCGGGTCGATGACGGCGATCTTCACCGTCTCGCCGGCCTGGGCGAATGCAACAGGGGCGAACAGGCATGCCGCGCAGGCGAGGCCGATGAGCAGCGCACGATCGAGAACTTTCATGGATGTCTCCGCTTCGCTGCACGCCGGCTCGGCTAAGGCATGGCGGCGTCGGCCGCCGCGTCGTGCGCGAGCCGGAAGGTCGCGACCAAGGCCGACAGCCGCAGCGCCTGCTGCGCGAGGCTTTGTGCGGCGGCGGCGGATTGCTCCACCAGCGCCGCGTTGCGCTGCGTCATGTCGTCCAGCTGGGCGACGGCGGTATTCACCTGGTCGATGCTTGCCGACTGCGCGGTCGCCGCGGCAGTGATCGCCTGCACCCGCTCGCCGACGTGCGCGACGCTGCCCACGATCTCCTGCATCGTCGCGCCGGCCGTGTGCACCAGGGCAGCGCCCGCTTCCGCCTGGTTCACCGAGGCGCCGATCAGCTCGGCAATCTCCTTGGCTGCCTCGGCGCTGCGCTGGGCCAGCGCGCGCACCTCGCCCGCCACCACCGCGAAGCCGCGGCCCTGTTCGCCCGCACGCGCGGCCTCCACCGCGGCGTTGAGCGCGAGCACATTGGTCTGGAAGGCGATGGCGTCGATCACCGCGGTGATCTCGGCGACCCGCCGTGCGCCTTGCTCTATCCCCGTCATGGTGGTCACCACCTGCCCGATCACCTCGCCGCCCCGCCCCGCGGCCGCGCTGGCGTCCAGCGCCAGCGCGCTGGCCTCGGTGGCCGCCGCCGCACCGTCGCGCGAGGCGCCTGCCAGATGGTCGATGGACGCTGCCGTCTGCTGCAGGCTGGAGGCGGCGGACTCGGTGCGCTCGCTCAGCTCGCGGTTGCCGCCGGCCACCTCGGCACTCGCCACGCCGAGCAGGGCGGCCGATTCGCGGATCTGCGCGACCAGCGCATGCAGCCGCGCCTGCATGGTCGCAAGCGCCTGCAGCAGCCGGCCGGTCTCGTCGTTCGACGCGGCCGGCACCGCCGCGCTCAGGTCGCCCTCGGCGATGCGCTCGGCCACGCGCATCGCCTGCGCGATCGGCCGCTTCACGCCCTGGGTGAGGCGCCAGCCGATCAGTGCGGCGAGGCCGAGGCCGACGAGCACCAGCAGCCCGCTCGACACCAGGGCGCGCCGCTGCGCCGCCCGCGAATCGAGATAGGCCTGGTGGCTCTGCTCGCGTGCGGTGTCGATCAGGTCGGCCACCGTCTGCCGCCACGCGGTCTCGTGCGGCAGCGCCTGCTCGGTGAGGATCGTGGCCGCGCCCATCTGCGCGCCGGCACGCCCGGCCTTGGCGGCTTCCGACAGCAGCGGCAGCGTCCTGGCCGCACCGGCTTTCAGCGCCGCCAGCAGCTCGCGTTCACGCGCGCTGGCGCCGCCCTCGCCCATCGCTTCCTCCAGCGTGCGCTCGAGTTCCAGATACGCCGCCTGCGCGGCCTCGAAGGCGTCCTGCTCCTCCTGCGTGTTCTTCATGAAGAACATCAGCGTGATCGAGCGCACCTGCACCGCCATCACATTGATCTGGTCGAGCATGCGCGAGGCGAGGTCGACCTTGGCGTTGTGCACGTCGACGATGCGCCGCAGCCGGCCGTCGGCGGCATGCAGGGCCAGCGTGTTGAGCGCGGCCACGCACACCAGCAGCAGCGCCATGCCGAAGAAGCCGAGTGCCAGGCGGCTGCCGATGGATGCCGGCCGCCAGGCGAGCGGCCCCATGCGGCGCCTCGGGCGCAACGTGGGCACAGCCGGTTCTGCCACGTGTTCCATGGCGCGCTCAGAACGCCACGGCGTGCTGGCCCTTGAGGCCGAGCATGGCGCGCGCCTCGTCGGGCGTGGCCACGTCGAGCGACAGCTCGGCGAGGATGCGCCGGATCTTGTGCACCTGCTGCGCACACGAGGTGGCGAGTTCGCCGCGGCCGAGGTAGAGGCTGTCCTCCAGGCCCACGCGCACATGGCCGCCCATCACCGCGCCCATGGTCAGCAGCGGCATCTGGTGGCGCCCGGCACCGAGCACCGAGAAGCGGTAGTTCTCGCGCCCGAAGAGCCGGTCGGCGGTGGTCTTGAGCACCACCAGGTTCTCGGGATCGGGCCCCATGCCGCCGAGGATGCCGAAGATGCCCTGGATGAACAGCGGCCCCTGGATGCGCCCTTCGTCCACGAAATGCGCCAGGTTGTAGAGATGGCCGAGGTCGTAGCACTCGAACTCGAAGCGCGTGCCGCGCTCCTCGCCGAGCACCTTCAGGATGTGGGCGATGTCGCGGAAGGTGTTGCGGAAGATGAGGTCCTCCATGCCTTCGATGTACGGCTTCTCCCAGTCGTGGCGCCACTGCTGGATCTTGCGCGCCGCCGGGTGGATGGAGAAGTTCATCGAGCCCATGTTGAGCGAGCACATCTCGGGCGCGGCCTGCAGCGGATAGGCCAGGCGCTCGGCCAGCGTCATGCGGGTGCTGCCGCCCGTGGTGATGTTGATGACGGCGTCGGTCGCCGCCTTGATGCGCGGCACGAACTGGTCGAAGACCTTCGGGTCCGCGCTGGGCCGCCCGTCGCCGGGATCGCGCGCATGCAGGTGGAGGATGGCCGCGCCCGCCTCGGCCGCGTCGATGGCCTGCTGCGCGATCTCGTCGGGCGTGAGCGCCAGGTACGGCGACATGGCCGGCGTGTGCACCGAGCCCGTCACCGCGCACGAAATGATCACCTTGTCACGGGTCGCGGCCATGCGGGCCTCCTCGGATCGATGTTGGGAACGCTCACACGGCCAGCCACTCGGCGACCAGCCGCTCGTTGGCGCTCAGTTCCTGCGGCGTGCCCTCGAAGACGATCTGGCCGTGCCCCATCACGCACACGCGAGTGGACACCTTGAGCGCGATGGCGAGCTTCTGCTCGACCAGCACCACCGACACGCCATGCCGCACCATGTCGCGGATGCACTCGGCCACCGCCGCCACGATCTTGGGCGCCAGCCCCTCGGTCGGCTCGTCGATCAGCATCACCAGCGGGTTGCCGAGCAGCGAGCGGCAGATGGTGAGCATCTGCTGCTCGCCGCCGGACAGGCTGCCGCCGCGGGTGTTGCGGCGCTCCTTGAGCCGCGGGAAGTAGTCGAACATCTGCTCGATGCTCCAGCGCGTGGCGCCGGACACGGCCCGCTGCTCGCCCATGCGCAGGTTCTCGTCGACCGTGAGGTTGGCGAACACCTCGCGCTCCTCGGGCACGTAGCCGATGCCGGCCCGGCACACCGCGTAGGGCCGCGCGCCGGCGAGCGGCTTGCCGGCCAGCCGGATCTCGCCGCTGGTGGGCGGCACCAGCCCCATGACGGCCTTCATCGTGGTCGAACGGCCCGAGCCGTTGCGCCCGAGCAGGCTGACCACCTCGTTGCGGCCCACGCCGAAGCTCACGCCGTGCAGGATGTGGCTCTTGCCGTAGTGGGCGTGCAGGTCGCGCACGGTCAGCAGCGGATCTCCCGATGCGTTCACGCCGCCACCTCCTCGCCGAGATAGGCCTCCTTCACCGCCGCGTTGCCGCGGATCTCCTCGGGGCTGCCGGTGGCGATGACCTCGCCGTACACCAGCACGCTGATGCGGTCGCTGAGCGCGAACACCACTTCCATGTCGTGCTCGACGATGAAGAGGCTGCGGCCCTGCGTCACCGTGCGGATGAGGTCCGAGGTGTAGGCCGTCTCCTCCTTGGACATGCCGGCCATGGGTTCGTCGAGCAGGATGACCTTCGGGTCGCAGGCGAGCGTCATCGCGATCTCCAGCGAGCGCTGCTCGGAGTACGGCATCTCGCCGGCGATGGCCGAGGCGCGATGCTGCAGCCGCACCTGCTCCAGCAGGCGCTCGGTCTGCTCGCGGATGCGGGTCTGCCGCTCGATGAAGCGCCAGAAGGTGTATTGCAGCCCGTGCGGGCGCATCACCGCGAGCCGCAGGTTCTCGAACACCGTGAGCTTGGGAAAGATGTTGGTGATCTGGAAGGAGCGCGCCAGGCCCAGCCGGTTGATCGCCTGCGGCGACTTGCCGTCGATGCGCTGGCCGTCGAAGCTGATCTCGCCGGCGGTGGGCGTCAGGTTGCCGGAGATGAGGTGGAACACGGTGGACTTGCCCGCGCCGTTCGGCCCGATGAGCGCATGGCGCTCTCCGGTGCGCAGCTCGAGGTTCACGCCGCGGATGATTTCCGTCTGGCCGAAGAACTTGCGCAGCTCGCGCAGGCTGAGGATGGCGTTGCTCATGCGGCCGGGCTCCGTGCCGGCACGCCGGCATCCGCCGCGACGGCCGCCGGTGCGCCGCGGGCATGCAGCGCGCGCAGCCGCTGCCGCGCCAGCACCGCGGCACCGGCGCCGAGCGCGAACAGCGCGACGGGCACCCCCCAGGTGGTGAACGCAAGCGGCGCCCAGGCCACGCCGTACAGCGTGATCGCCGGCCACCCCGCCGGATTGGCCGCGGCGAGCGCCCGGTAGTCCTGGGAGAACACCCGCTGCAGCATCTCGACCGTGAAGGCCGTGCCTGCAATCAGCAGCACCGCCGCCACCATGCACAGCCCCAGCACCGGCAGCAGCGCCGTCGTGCCGAAGCGCCGGCGCAGGCCGCCCGCCAGGCCGAACAGGCCGGCGAGCCCCTGCGGCATGAACATCATCACCAGCACGAACAGCACGCCCTGGTACAGCAGCCAGGAGCGCGACAGGTCCGACACCGTGTAGCCGAAGAAGGTCATCAGCGAGGCGCCGAGCGCCGGCCCGAGAAACACCTTGACCCCGCCGATGTAGGTGTTGAGCACCACCGCGGCCGACACCGCCGGGTCGAACACCACGTAGTTGGCCGCCTCGTTGCTCATCACCTGCAGCGCGCCGGCCACGCCCGAGAACATGGCCGAGATGGCGAAGACCGCGACGCTCATGCGGTGCACGTCGTAGCCGAGAAAGCGCAGGCGGTGGCCGTTCTCGCGCAGGCCCAGCGCCAGGCGGCCGAGCGGGGTGAGCGTGTAGAGATACAGCAGCGCGAGCGACAGCAGCACCCAGCCGAGCGTCAGGTAGTACACCTGCGTGGTCGAGCCGAAGTCCAGGCCCATGAAGGGCATGCGCATGGACGAGACGCCGGCTTCGCCGCCGAACAGCGACTTCAGGTGCGGCGCGAGCGCATGCATCAGTTCGGCGATGGCCAGCGTGATCATCGCGAAGTAGGTGCCGGTCTGCTGCGTGGCGAACCAGCCGGCGATGACGCCGATCACCAGCCCGGCCACGGCGCCGGCCAGGGGCATCAGCGGCGTGGGCAGCAGGCCGGCGCCGCCGAAGGCGTTCATCGCATGCACGGTCGCGAAGGCGCCCACGCCGAAGTAGGCGGCATGGCCGAAGGACAGCATGCCGGCCTGTCCGCACAACACGTTGTAGGCACAGGCGAAGAGCGCGGCGATCAGCATCTGGATCGCGGCATTCACCAGGCCCTGCGACAAGAGGTAGGGCACGGCGACGAGCAGGGCGACGCCCAGCCCGACAAGGGCAAGATTCGACTTCATGGCTTCTCGCCCATCAGGCCGGTGGGCCGCACGAGCAGGATCAGGAGCATCAGCGCGAACGGCAGCGTGGCCGCCAGGCTGGACAGCTTGAGGGTGAAGATGCCGCCGGCCGCCTCGGCCCACTCGCGGGCGTTGAAGAGTGCGAACAGGTCGGCCAGCGTCGCATCCACGGCCACCGCGAGCGAGGTCATCACGCCGATCAGCAGCGAGGCGAGCATCGCGCCTTCGAGCGAACCCAGGCCGCCGACCACGACGACGACGAACACCATCACGCCGAGTTCGATCGCCATGTTGGGGTTGGTCGTGTAGAACGCGCCGGCCACGGCACCGGCCAGTCCCGCCATGGCGGCACCGACGCCGAACACGCCCATGAACACCAGCGGCACGTTGTGGCCCAGCGACTCGGCCATGCGCGGCTTGTAGATCGCCGAGCGCACCACGATGCCCACGCGTGTGCGGGTGAGCAGCAGGTAGAGCACGATGAACATGCCGATCGCCACGCCGCCCATCAGCACGCGGTACGCCGGATAGTTGGCGCTGCCGAGGGTGAAGGCCGCGAAATCCATCTCCGGCGGGATGCGGTAGTTGACCGGGAAGTTGCCGAAGAAGAGCTTGACGACCTCGGCGATGATGAACGCCAGCCCGAAGGTCAGCAGCAGCTCGTGCGCATGCCCGTGGTGGTGCACGCGCCGCAGGAAATAGCGCTCGGTGATCACGCCCACCAGCCCGACCAGCAGCGGCGAGACCACCAGCGCCGCCCAGAAGCCGATGCTGTCCTGCAGCGCATAGGCGAAGTAGGCACCCAGCATGTAGAACGACGCATGCGCGAAGTTCAGGATGCCCATCATCCCGAAGA
>JBIQKU010000114.1:0-11181 GCA_044506225.1 Rubrivivax sp.
ACCCATGCCGACCGACGCCAACTCGATGGCACTGGCCGCGCAGGCGCGGCGGTCCTATGTCGAGGGGCTGATCAACGGGCTGCCGAGCGTGGTCCAGGCAGTGGATCAAGGGGCGCGGGTGCTGGTCGCGCAAGTCGCCGAGCCGGCGCTGATGGCCAAGCGCCGCGACCTCGTGCAAGACCTGGCGAGTGCTTCCGGCCTGTGGTTGCGCACCGCGACCGACCTTCTGCGCAACGCCTTGAACAGCGGCATGGTGTCGGCGGCGCGCCCGAGCGACCTGCCGAGCCCGTCGAGCCGCGGTGCCGGACTCACCCTGGTCGACAACGACACCATCGAGACAGAGATCCTGAGCTCGCGGCTGGCGCTCGCCATGATGGATCGCGCGTCCTGGGAATTCACCGACCTGCGCTCGCGCATGACGGTGCTCGAGGGCCGCGAGGAGCTCGATCCGAACGATGTGCTGCGACCCCATGTCTTTGCACGCGTGCTCACCAGCGCCTGGCGCACCGCGGGGCTCAGCCACGACGCCTGGAAGACGCTGCAGCCGGTGCTGCATGACGAGATCTCGCTGTTCGCCGAAGAGGCCTACCACGAGACCAACCGTTGGCTGATCCAGCGCCGCGTCGCGCCCGAGATCGACCTGCGCCCCTTCATCCGGCGCAGCCGCAGCGCCGCCTGGGGCGCCCCCGGGGGCGGGTCCACGCCGGCGGGCTTCGCGAGCTCGAGCGCATCCCCGCCCGTCGGCGCGCATTCGCAAGTGCACGACGAGACGCGGCTGATGACACGCACCGACACGCTGGTGCGGGGTGCCGACCATGCCGAGGCCGTGCTCGGCCGGCTCAACCGCATGGTGGGGCGGCAGTTGCCGCAGTTCGCGAGCACCCAGCAGTCGCGGCCGGCGTCGGCGTCGCTCTCGGCCGCCATCGCCGACGCGCAAAGCGGCATCGCCAAGCGCCTCGCGCAGGCGCCGGCGGGGCAGCCCGGTGCCGGCCCGCTGAGCACACCGGCGCTGCTCGAGGAACTGCACCAGCGCAAGCAGGCGCTGAAGCAGGCGGCCGAGACGCCGGTGGAGCGCGCCACCATCGAGATCGTGGCGCTGCTGTTCCAGAGCATCCTCACCGAGGAGCGCATTCCCGCCGCGGTGCGTGTGTGGTTCGCGCGGCTGCAGATGCCGGTGCTGCGCGTGGCCATCGGCGAGCCGGACTTCTTCGCCACCACCGACCATCCGGCGCGCCGCCTCATCGACCGCATGGGCGCTTGCGTGATGGGCTTCGATGTGGCCGCGCATGCGGGTGACCTGCTGGAAAAGGAGATCAAGCGCGTGGTGCAGGTGGTCGAGGCCTATCCCGACACCGGCAGGCGTGTCTTCCAGACGGTGCTCACCGAGTTCGAGAAATTCCTCGAGAACTACTTCCGCAACGAGAACGAGGCTTCGCGCAAGGGCGTGTCGCTCGCACAGCAGGTCGAGCAGCGCGAGACCCTGGCCATCCAGTACACCATCGAGCTGCGCAAGATGCTCAATGGGGTGCCGGTGCAGGAAGGCGTGCGCGACTTCCTGTTCCAGGTCTGGGCCGACGTGCTGGCGATGACCGCCGTCAAGGCCGGTCTGCACAGCGACGAGACGCGCACGATGAAGAAGGCCGCCGCCGACCTCATCTGGTCGGCCAGCGCCAAGGTGTCGCGCGACGAACGTGCCGAAGTGATCCGCCGCCTGCCGCCTCTGCTCAAGCTGCTGCGCGACGGCATGCACAACGCCGGGCTCAGTGTCGCCAAGCAGGACGAGCATGTGCAGCGCCTGAACAACTCGCTGGCGGCGGCCTTCACCGCGAAGGCGGCGGCCATCCCGTCGGATCGCCTCGAAGACCTGATGGCTCGCCTGGAGACGCTCGAGGAACTGCTGCCCGACGCGCAGGATGTCGAGATCGACGAATCGCTCGTCCTGGACCTGTCGGGCCACGAAAGCTCGGAGCTCGAGGTCGTGGGCGAGGGCGGCTCCATGCCCACACCCGCCATGCTGTCGTGGGCGCGGGAGCTGCATGTGGGCAGCTGGTACATGCTCGACTACCGCGGCCGCAACGAAGCGGTGCAACTCGCCTGGCAAGGCCTGCGCCGCCAGCTGACGCTGTTCGTGTCGCCGCAGGGCCGCGGCATCCTCTTCCAGCAGCATCGCCTCGCCGCGTTTCTGCAGGCCGGGCTGCTGGTGCCGGCGCAGGACGAATCGCTCACCGTGCGTGCCACGCGCAGCGCGCTGGCCAAGCTGGACGTGGACCCGGGCCGCCTGCTGAACTGAGCTGAGCGCCGCACCCACGGACGACAAAGCCGCCCGGAGGCGGCTTTTTCCTGGGCGGGTGCCTGGGCTCAGTGGATCAGCCGGTCTTCCTCGTCGACGAAGAGTTCGTCAAGGATCAGGGCGTCGGGTTCTTCGCCCAGGCTCCAGAACACCATCAGCACGATGATCTTCAGGTCCTCGAGGTCGATCGGGCCGCCGGGGATCGCCAGTGCGCGGTCGATCACCATCTCGAGCATCGGCGGCGGCAGCACGCCGGCCGAGGCGAGGAAGCTGATGAAGCCGATGGACGCCTCGCCCAGTCGCTCCTGCTCGAGTTGCGAATAGACCCGCAGGCTGTGCGTGCCCTGCTCGCCGACATAGGACTCGGCCGCGCCGGCCAGGCCTTCGAGCCAGGACAGGGCCTCCTCGATCTCGTCCGATTCGAACCCCACCGACGACAGCTTGCGGGTGAGCTGCGCGTGGTCGGGGCAGGCGTCGGGTCGCCAGTAGTTTTCGTACAGGTACACGAGCACGTCGAACATGAAATCACTATACCCCAGCGTTTCGTCCTGCCCCGCAGCAAGGGCTCCTCGCAGCACGCGGGCGCACCGAAGCGGGCGGATTTCCGGTTTCAGGCCCGGCCGACACGCTGGAAGCGCTGGCCGGGCAGGCGCGCCACCTCGCCCGACAGCTCCAGTTCGAGCAGGCGTGCGCCCAGCGTGGCGGCCGACTCGCCGGTGCGCGCGACCAGCGTGTCCAGCGAGACCGGGTCGAAGCCGAGCGCCTGCAGCAAGGGCTCCTCCCGGCGCGGGGCTGCCGGCGCCGGCGCCGGCGAAGCGCCAGCCGGCGCGGCCAGGTGCAGTTCTTCCAGCACGTCCTGCGCGGATTCGACCAGCTTCGCTCCCTGCTTGATCAGCGCATGGCAGCCGCGCGACTGCGGCGAATGGATGGAACCGGGAATGGCGAAGACCTCCCGGCCGGCTTCGCTGGCCAGGCGCGCAGTGATCAGCGAACCCGAACGCAGCGCCGCCTCGACCACCAGCGTGCCTTGTGTCAGCCCGGCGATGATGCGGTTGCGCTGCGGAAAGTTCGGTGCCAGCGGTGGCATGCCGATGGCGTACTCGCTCACCAGCAGTCCTTCGGCGGCGATGCGACGCGCGAGCGCCGTGTGGCGCAGCGGGTAGATGCGGTCCAGGCCGGTGCCCACCACGGCCACGGTGCCGGCGCCACCGTTCAGCGCGCTTTGATGCGCGGCGCCGTCGACGCCCAGGGCCAGGCCCGACACCACCGTCAGGCCGGCGCGACTGAGCGCCTCCGCGAAGGCATGGGCGTGGTCGGCACCCTGGCGCGTGGGATTGCGGCTGCCGACGATGGCGATCGACGGTGCCTGCAGGCGGTCGAGCCGGCCCTGGCAGTACAGCAGCAACGGCGGATCGGCGGTGTGCAGCAACTGCGGCGGGTAGGCGGCGTCACCGAGCGTGACGATGGCGCGCGCGCCGGGGGAGTCGTCGCTGGGCGCGGTGGACAGCCACTCGAGCGTTGCTTCGAGCAAGGCGTCGAAGCCCGGTGGCAGCTTGTGCAGTGCGGTGGCGAGTGCGGCGCTCACCACCTGGCGCAGCGCCGCGGGCGGCGCATCGAAGATGGCCTGCGGCGAGCCGAAGGCGGCCAGCAGGCGCCGGGCCGATTCGCGGCCGACGCCGGGCGTTTCCAGCAGCCGCAGCCAGGCCGCGAGTTCGTCGCGCGCGATCACGAAGCGCGGCGCCGGCGAGCCCGGCCGTTCAGGGCTGGGTGAAACGGTCGCCGGGGCTGACCGGTGTCTGCACGTTCAGGATGAGCGCGTACGACATGCGCTCGAACACCCGGAAGACGAACAGCATGCCGTGGCGTTCGTTGGGCAGCTTCATCAGCGGGCGGCTGCGGTCGGTGCGGTCGCGCACGAGCTCGCCATCGCGCCACAGGGCGAACACATGGCCGCGCTCGACGCCGTCGTTCGCCCCCTTGTTCAGGGCGACGATCTGGTTCTGCCCGGCGGTCAGGGCGTCGCCGTAGATCGACACGATCTGGCCGGCGATGGGCGACGCCGGTGCATGCGGCGCGTAGTTGGAGAACTCGCGCGGCGGCACGGGCGCGAGCCGGTCGCCGACGTTGGCTTCCTGGCGGGCGCTGCTGATGACGAAGCTGGCCGGCACGACCAGCGGCTTGCTGTCGGCGGTGGCGCCGTCCGGCGCCTGGCGCAGGAAATCGGCAGTTCCGACGTAGGCCGCCTCGTAGCCCAGCACCTCGCCGGTGCTCGGATCCTTCAGCGCGCGCGGCTCGCGGAAGATGCGGAACGCGGTGTCGCCGGCGAGTTCACCACGCACATAGGCGGTGTCGCCGCGGCCGAGGTTCACGTGGCCTTCCTGGGCCGCGACGATGCGCGGCGCGGTTTCGAGCGCGTTGGTCTCGAAGATCACCGCCTCGTTCAGAAAGGGCTCGATCAGGTGGAAGGGAATCGAGGAGATGCCGCCGTCGTCCAGACCCGAGGCGCGCACGCGCGGCGACAGCTTCACCGTGTTGGTCGGCAGGCCGACGGCGCGGCCCATGCGCAGGCGCGCCATGCCGTCGATCTTCTCGAGGTACAACACCTGCCCCGGATAGATGAGGTGCGGATTGCGGATCTGTTCGAGGTTCATGCCCCACAGCTCGGGCCAGCGCCAGGGCGACTTGAGGAACAGCGACGAGATGTCCCACAGCGTGTCACCGCGCTTGACGGTGTAGGAGTCGGGCGCGTTGGGCGCGAGCTCGGACAGCGGCACGCCCGCCTGCGCCACCTGCTGGGCGGTGCTGCGTTGTTGCGGGGTGATGGGGTAGTTGACGGCCGAGGCCGTGGCAGGCAGCAGTGCGAGTGCGATGCCCAGGGAGCCGAGACTGCTGACGACGGCGTAGGAAAGAGCGGATGGGGTGCGACGCGTCATCAACTTGGGTCTCCGGCGCGGCTGTCCTCGCGCGGTGGGGTTGTTGTGCCGGCTGCGCCGGGCGGCGCGCCAATTCGGCGAAAATGCTCAATCTGTTTCGCAGATTCTGCCCATAACGCCTTGATATCGCAATGAAAGTGGGCCGGCGCCGGGCAAGGTGTGAGACCTGTCACGCGACTTCCCGTTGCTCGATGTCCACAGCGCTTTGGCCGCGCCGACACGGCGAAACCTCCGCTTACCGATGGCACGTTTGAACATTCTTCGATACCCCGATCCGCGCCTTCACACCGTCGCCAAACCGGTGGAAAAGGTGGACGACCGCATCCGCCAGCTCGTCGACGACATGCTCGAGACGATGTACGGCGCCGACGGCGTCGGACTGGCGGCGACCCAGGTCGACGTGCATGAACGCGTGCTGGTGATGGACACCTCCGACAGCCGCGACCAGCCGCGCGTGCTGATCAATCCGCAGCTCGTCGAGACCAGTGAGGAAATGATCCTCGGCGACGAGGGCTGTCTGTCGGTGCCGGCCATCTACGACAAGGTGCCGCGTCATGCGCGTGTGCGCGTGCGTGCGCTGGACCGCGACGGCCAGCCGCAGGAGTTCGAGGCCGAGGGCCTGCTGTCCGTGTGCGTGCAGCACGAGATGGACCACCTGCTGGGCAAGGTGTTCGTCGAGTACCTGAGCCCGCTCAAGCGCGAACGCATCAAGACCAAGATGCTCAAGAAGGCGCGCGAGGAGCAGCGGGCCTGAGCGGTTCGATGCGGGTGGCGTTCGCCGGCACCCCGGCGTTCGCGCGCACGGCGCTCGGACAGCTGCAGGCCGCCGGCTTCGACATCGTGCTGGTGCTGACCCAGCCCGACCGGCCGGCCGGCCGGGGCATGCAGTTGCAGGCCTCGCCGGTCAAGGCGCTGGCGCTGCAGCACGGGCTGCCGGTGGCGCAGCCGCGAAGCCTGCGGCTGGACGGCAAATATGCCGACGATGCGGCGCAGGCTCGCCAGGCACTCGAGGACGCGAAGCCCGACGTGCTGGTCGTCGCGGCCTACGGGTTGCTGCTGCCGCCCTGGGTGCTCGCGCTGCCGCCGCTGGGCTGCCTGAACATCCATGCATCGCTGCTGCCGCGCTGGCGCGGCGCGGCGCCCATCCACCGCGCGATCGAGGCGGGCGACGAACGCGCCGGCATCACCATCATGCAGATGGACGCCGGCCTGGACACCGGCGACATGTTGCTCAGCGCTGCGCTGGACATCGCGCCCGACGACACCACCGCCAGCCTGCACGACCGCCTCGCGGCGCTCGGCGGCGAACTCATCGTGCAGGCGCTGCACGACGCAGCCGCCGGCAGGCTCCGGCCCACGCCCCAGCCCGAGGCGGGCGTGACCTATGCGCACAAGATCGAGAAGTCCGAAGCGCTGATCGACTGGCGGCTGCCGGCGCCGGTGCTTGCGCGGCGCATCCGTGCCTTCGATCCGTTTCCGGGGGCAAGCACCACGCTCGCGGGCGATGCGCTGAAGGTCTGGCGCGCCCAGGCGGCGACCGGGCATGGCATGCCGGGCACCGTGCTCGCGACCGATGCCGATGCGATCACCGTGGCCTGCGGCGAAGGCACGCTGCGCCTGCTCGAACTGCAACGCCCCGGCGGCAAGCGCGTGAGCGCTGCGCAGTTCCTGCAGGCGCGCCCCCTGGCGCCCGGCACAGTGCTCGGCGCTTGAACTGAATCGCCCCACCCGCATCTGAGGCATAGGCGCGGCAACTGGCCGTGCACCCGTTCCACCAACCACGCACCCGAGCGAAAGGCCCGAGATGTTCAATATGTTGAAGACCGCCGTCCTGATGGCGGCCATCACCGCCCTGTTCATGGCGATCGGGCGGCTGCTGGGCGGCCAGACCGGCATGATGCTGGCGCTGGCGGTGGCGCTGGCCATGAACTTCTTCAGCTACTGGTTCTCCGACAAGCTGGTGCTGAAGATGTACCGCGCCCAGGAGGTCGATGCGTCCTCGGCGCCGCAGTTCTACCGCATGGTCCAGGAGCTGGCGCAGCGCGCCAACCTGCCCATGCCCAAGGTCTACATCATCGAGGAAGACGCGCCCAATGCCTTCGCCACCGGGCGCAATCCGCAGAACGCGGCGGTGGCCGCCACCACCGGCATCATGCGCGTGCTGACCGAGCGCGAACTGCGCGGCGTGATGGCGCATGAACTCGCGCACGTGAAGCACCGCGACATCCTCATCAGCACCATCAGCGCGACCATGGCCGGCGCGATCTCCATGCTCGCGAACTTCGCCATGTTCTTCGGCGGCCGCGACAGCGAAGGCCGCCCGACCAACCCCATCGTGAGCATCGCGGTGATGCTGCTCGCGCCGCTGGCGGCCAGCCTGATCCAGATGGCGATCAGCCGCGCGCGCGAATTCGAGGCCGACCGCGGCGGCGCCGAGATCTCGGGCGACCCGCAGGCGCTGGCCTCGGCGCTGCAGAAGATCCACAACTACGCGCGCGGCATCCCCATGGCCGCCGCGGAGCGCCACCCCGAGACGGCGCAGATGATGATCGTCAACCCGTTGTCGGGCGGCGGCCTGCGCGGCATGTTCTCCACGCACCCGAGCATGGAAGAGCGCGTGGCGCGGCTGCTGGCGATGCGCGTGGGCTGAGCGGCTCGCGCCTCAAGTCGCAGCGGTGGCTGCCGATATGCGGGGAGCACCCGCGCACACCTGCCATGAAGCCGCTCGTTCTCGCCGCCCTTGCCGCCCTGCCCCTGCTGGGCGGCTGTGACCTGTTCGGCACGCAGGAACTCGAGCGCCTGATGGCGGCGCGCGAAGCCGACGGCCGGGCCATCGGCGCGGCCTGCCGGCATGCGGGGCGCGCCCTGGAAGACTGCTACACGCTCAACGGCCGCGCCGAGAAGGCGGCGATCTTCGCCGGCTGGCGCGACATGAACGACTACATGCGCGAGAACGGCATCGAGGCGGTCCCGCCGCAGCTGTCCTCGCAAGCGGCCCGGGTGGCGACCACCGCACCGTCCGAGGGCGGTCCCGCCGCGCCGCCGACCGGCACGGCCGACTCGGCGCCCGCGACGCCGCCGGCTGCGCCGGGTTCCTGAGCGCCGCTGCGTCGGTCCGGCGCCAGCACGAGCGCCGTCGCCGCGACACAATCGCAGCCCTCATGCAGTCACTGCGCGCGCTCGCGCGGCATCCTCAGTTCCGCGCCGGCGTGCGCGACATGTCCGGTCTTTCGCTCGGTCTCGCGGCCTGGGGACTGGTCACCGGCGTCGCCATGGTCAATGCCGGCCTGTCGGTGCCGCTCGCGCTGTTCATGTCCTTCACGGTCTACGCCGGCAGCGCGCAACTCGCCGTGCTGCCGCTGCTCGTGGCGGGCGCGCCGCTGTGGGTGATCTGGGCGACGGGCTTCTGCGTCAACCTGCGCTTCATCATCTTCAGCGCGCAGTGGCGGCCGTACTTCCTCGGCCTGCCGCGCTGGCAGCGGGTGCTGCTGGGCTATTTCGGCGTCGACCTGAGCTTCGTGCTCTTCATGCACCGCTACCCCCAGCCGCGGCGTGAAGAAGGGCAGCTCGCCTATTTCGCCGGGACCAACCTGCTGACCTGGTTCGCCTGGCAGGTGCCGTCGGTGCTGGGCATCGTGCTCGCCGAGCAGGTGCCGACGCACTGGGGACTGGGCTTCGCGGGCGTGCTGGCCCTGCTGGGTCTCACGTATTCAATGCTGTCGGACCGGCTCACCAGCGCCGCCGCGGTGGTGGCGGGCGCCGCGGCGGTCGCCGCCTACGCACTGCCGCTCAAGCTGAACATCGTGTTCGCCATTGCCGTGGCGGTGTGCCTGGGCGTGTTCATGGACCGGCGTGCACCATCGGCCGGTGCGGGGGCCGCGCCATGAACGCCTGGTATGCCTTTGCCGCCATCGCTGGGCTGGCGCTCATCACCGTGCTGACGCGCACCTTCTTCCTCATTCCCGAGCGCGAGATCCCGCTGCCCGAGTGGGCGCGGCGCGGCCTGCGCTACGCGCCGCTGTCGGCGCTGGCTGCGGTGGTGGCGCCCGAGGTGATGTTCACCGACGGCGTGCTGCTGCACACCTGGCGTGACCCGCAGCTCCTCGCCGTGGCCGTGGCCAGCGGCTACTTCTTCTGGCGCCGCGGCATTCTGGGCACCATCGTCTCGGGCATGGCCGTGTTGCTGCTGCTGCGTCTGGGCCTCGGCTGGTAGCGCGCGGGGCGCTGCCTAGAATCGCCGATTCGTTTTTCACTCGGGCCGCCCCATGAACGTACTTCGCTTCCAGGATCTGGCCGCTGCCGGCCGCGCGCAAGGCCAGCGTGTGTTCATCCGTGCCGACCTCAACGTGCCGCTGGACGATGCCGGCCGCATCACCGAAGACACCCGTGTTCGTGCCTCGGTGCCGTGCATCGAGATGGCGCTCGCCGCCGGCGCGGCGGTGATGGTCACCTCGCACCTGGGCCGTCCCACCGAAGGGGAGTTCAAGCCCGCGGATTCGCTCGCGCCCGTGGCCGCGCGCCTGGGCGAGCTGCTGGGCCGCGAGGTGCCGCTGGTGGCGAACTGGGTCGATGGCGTGGATGTCGCGCCGGGCCAGGTCGTGCTGCTGGAGAACTGCCGCATCAACAAGGGCGAGAAGAAGAACGACGAGGCGCTCGCGAAGAAGATGGCCGCGCTGTGCGACGTCTTCGTGCACGACGCCTTCGGCACGGCGCACCGCGCCGAAGCGTCCACCTACGGCATCGCGCAGTTCGCCAAGGTGGCCTGCGCCGGCCCGCTGCTGGCGGCGGAGATCGACGCCGTGACCCAGGCGCTGGCCCAGCCCAAGCGCCCGCTCGTGGCCATCGTCGCCGGCTCCAAGGTCAGCACCAAGCTGACCATCCTGAAGTCGCTGGCCGAAAAGGTGGACCAGCTCATCGTCGGCGGCGGCATCGCCAACACTTTCATGCTGGCGGCCGGCCTGCCCATCGGCAAGTCGCTGGCTGAAGCCGACCTCGTCGACGAAGCGAGCGCGGTCATCGCGGCCATGAAGGCGCGAGGCGCCGCGGTACCGATTCCCGTCGACGTGGTCACGGCCAAGAGCTTTGCCGCCGATGCACCGGCCAGCACGAAGAACGCGCAGGACGTGGCCGAGGACGACCTCATCCTGGACATCGGCCCCAGGACCGCCGCGATGCTCGCCGAGCAGCTGAAGTTGGCCGGCACCATCGTCTGGAACGGGCCGGTCGGCGTGTTCGAGTTCGACGCGTTCGCCCATGGCACCGAGACCATCGCTCGGGCCATCGCCGCGTCCAGCGCCTTCAGCATCGCCGGGGGCGGGGACACGCTGGCGGCCATCGCCAAGTACGGCATCGACAAGGACGTGAGCTACATCTCCACCGGCGGCGGCGCCTTTCTCGAGGTGCTGGAGGGCAAGACCCTGCCGGCCTTCGAGATCCTGCAAAAACGCGCCGCGGGCTGAGAAGCTGAGCGCCCCCCGGAGACCCACCGCATGACCCGCGCCACCAAGATCGTCGCCACGCTCGGCCCGGCCTCCAGTTCGCGCGAGGTGCTGGCGCGGGTCATCGCCGCCGGGGCCGACGTGGTGCGGCTGAACTTCTCGCACGGCAGCGCCCAGGACCACATCGATCGCGCGAAGCTGGTGCGCGAGATCGCGCAGCAGGTGGGCAAGGAAGTGGCCATCATGGCCGACCTGCAGGGTCCGAAGATCCGCGTCGGCAAGTTCCTCGACGGACGCACCGTGCTGGAGGCAGGGCAGAAATTCGTGCTCGACGCCACTTCCGTGGATCTGGGCACGAACGAACGTGTGGGCCTCGACTACAAGGAACTGCCGCGCGACGTGAAGCCCGGCGACACCTTGCTGCTCAACGACGGCCTGCTCAAGCTCACGGTCGATGCGGTGCGCGGCGAGGCGGTGCACACCACCGTCGTCATCGGCGGCGAGCTGTCCAACAACAAGG
>JBIQKU010000115.1:0-11156 GCA_044506225.1 Rubrivivax sp.
CGCGCCGTGCGCGTGCACGAGCATCTGCTCAACCGCGCCGACCTGCCGGCGGCCGAGCGCGAGCGCGCGCAGCACGGCCTGGCGCAGGACTACATGAAGGCAGGGCTCTTCGACCGCGCGGAACGCGCCTGGCAAGCCCTGGAAGGCACGGCCTACGACACCGAAGCGCGCATGGCACTGCTGACGCTGCACGAACGCTCGCGCGACTGGCGCGCCGCGGTGGACGATGCCCACAAGCTCGAGCGCAGCGGCACCGGCTCGTATGCCTCGCGCATCGGCCACTACTGGTGCGAGCTTGCGCAGGAGGCCGACGCCCGCGGCCAGACGGCCGACGCCGACGATTCCCTGCGCCGCGCCCGAGAGGCCGCGCCCCAGGGCGCGCGGCCGCTGGTGCTGCAGGGCCAGCGCCGCTTAGCCGCCGGCGAGCTTGCCGAGGCCATGCAGGCCTGGCGCGAACTCGCGGCCACGCATGCCGCGAGCTTTGCGCTCGTCGCCGCGGATTTCGCCCGCGCCGCCTTGCAGACGGGTGCGGTGGACGAGGCGCTCGTGCTGCTCGACACCATGTACCGCAAGGCGCCATCGCTCGATCTGCTCGAGGCCATCGGCTTGCTGGATCCCTCGCCGCAGGCGCAGCGTGAGCGCATCGCCGAGCACCTGCAGCAGCATCCCGGGCTGTCGGCCGCCCATGCGCTGATGCGCCTGCACGGCACGCTGTCCCGCGGCGATGACGCCACGGCATCGAGCGACGAGCTGCAGGCCATCGAGCGCGCGGTCGAGCAGGCTGCAAAACCCTTGCAGCGCTACCGCTGCGCGGCCTGCGGCTTCGAGAGCCAGCAGTATTTCTGGCAATGTCCGGGCTGCCTGAACTGGGACACCTTTCCGCCGCAACGGCTGGAGGATCAATGACTGCGCCGAATGTCGAACGCGAGCGGCTGACCGCGGCCCGGGTGCTGGTGGTCGGCGACGCGATGCTGGACCGCTACTGGTTCGGTGCGGTCGAGCGCATCTCGCCCGAGGCGCCGGTGCCAGTGGTGCGCGTGGAGCGCGAGGAGGAACGCCTGGGCGGCGCGGCCAACGTGGCGCTGAACGTGAAGGCGCTGGACGCGCAAGCCTCGCTGCTCACGGTGCTCGGCAGCGACGAACCCGGGCGCCGACTCACCACGCTGATCGAGCAGGCGGGGGTCGCCTCGCTCGTCGGCGTCGATCCGGCGCTGCACACCATCGTCAAGCTGCGGGTGATCGGCCGCTCGCAGCAGCTCATCCGTGTCGACTTCGAGAACCAGCCGCGCCACGAGGCCCTGCTCGAGCGCCTGGGCGAGTACCAGCGCGTGCTGCCGCAGCACGACGCGGTGCTGTTCTCCGACTACGGCAAGGGCGGCCTCACGCACATCCCGCGCATGATCGAACTCGCCCGCGACAGCGGCCGGCCGGTGCTGGTCGACCCCAAGGGCAGCGACTACGGCCGCTACGCCGGCGCCACGGTGATCACGCCGAACCGGGCCGAACTGGCGCAGGTGGTGGGCCAGTGGACGGACGAGGCCGACCTGCACGAGCGCGCGCAGGCGCTGCGCCGCAGGCACGGCATCGGTGCGCTGGTGCTCACGCGCTCGGAAGAAGGCATGTCGCTGTTCGACGATGCCGGCCACCTGCAGGTGCCGGCGCAGGCGCGCGAGGTGTTCGACGTGACCGGCGCCGGGGACACCGTGATCGCCACCATGGCGGCGATGCTGGCCTGCGGCCTGTCGGTGCGCGAGGCCATGCCGATCGCCAACCGCGCCGGCGGCATCGTGGTCGGCAAGTTCGGTACCGCCAGCGCAAGCTACGAGGAGTTGTTCGAATGAAAGTCGTCGTCACCGGCGCCGCCGGCATGATCGGCAGCAACCTGGTCCATGGCCTGAACGCCATCGGCATCGACGACGTCATCGCGGTCGACGACCTCACCGACGGGCCGAAGTACCGCAACCTGCTCGACGCGCAGATCAGCGATTACTTCGACCGCAGCGACTTCTACGCCCGCTTCGCCCGGCGCGAGTTCGGCAAGGTCGACGTCGTGTTCCACGAGGGCGCTTGCTCCGACACCATGGAGCACAACGGGCGCTACATGCTGGACACCAACTACCGCTGCTCGAAAGATCTGCTGGACGCGTGCCAGGCGCAAGGCACGCGGCTGCTGTATGCCTCGTCGGCAGCCACCTACGGCGGCAGCGAGTCCTTCCGCGAGGAGCCCGAGTTCGAGCGCCCGCTCAATGTCTACGGCTACTCCAAGCTGCTGTTCGACAACGTGGTGCGCCGCATGCTGCCCAGCGCCGGTGCGCAGGTGGCCGGCTTTCGCTACTTCAATGTCTACGGGCCGCGCGAGCAACACAAGGGCCGCATGGCCTCGGTCGCCTTCCACCATTTCAACCAGTTCCGCGAGACCGGCAAGGTCAAACTCTTCGGCGAGTACGGCGGTTATGCGGCCGGCGAGCAGTCGCGCGACTTCGTGTTCGTGGACGACGTGGTCGCGGTGAACCTGTGGTTCCTCGAGCACCCGGAGGCAAGCGGCATCTTCAACCTCGGCAGCGGCCGTGCGCAGCCCTTCAACGACGTGGCACTCGCCACGGTCAACGCCTGTCGCGCGCTGCAGGGCGAGCCGGCGCTGCCGCTGGCTGAACTGGTGGCGCGAGGCCTGGTCGAGTACATCGATTTCCCCGAGGCATTGGTCGGCAAGTACCAGTGCTTCACGCAGGCCGACCTGACGCGCCTGCGTGCCACCGGCTGCTCGCATGCGTTCGCCGACGTGGCCCGCGGCGTGGCCCGCTACGTCGAGTGGCTGTCGCGCCAGCCCTAGCGCCGCACACGCAGCCACCCTGCTCCCTCTTCCGGTTGTCCCCCGCCGCGGCCCTCTTCGGAGGGGCTGCGGCACGCGGGCGCGGCGCCTACAGTGAGCCCGCGGTCGACGAGGCGTCGGCCGCATCAGGTCCACATCACCGACTGAGGGAGCACACCATGTTCAAGAAGCTACTGGCCGCCCTGCTGGCCTTTACCGCCATCGCCGCGTTTGCCGCGGTCGACGTCAACAAGGCCTCGCAGGCCGAACTCGAAGGCATCAAGGGCATCGGCCCCGCGATGTCCACGCGCATCCTTGACGAGCGCAAGAAGGCCGCGTTCAAGGACTGGGCCGACATGACCGAGCGCGTGAAGGGCATCGGCGAAGGCAATGCGAAGAAGTTCTCCGCCGCCGGCCTGACGGTCAACGGCAGCAGTTACCAGCCCACGGCCAAGCCGGTGCCCGCCAAGCCCGTGGCCAAGGCCGAACAGGCCCGGCCCGTCGCGTCCACGACAACCACGGCCAAGAAGTAGCGTCGATGACGATCCACCCAGAGAGCCCCGCAGCGCGGGGCTTTTTCATTGGCGTCTCAGCGCGCCGCAGAACATGCCGCTAGACAAAGTTGGCAGCGCGCATGCCTGCGTGCCACAGCATGCATGCAGACACGCGCGGGGCTTGCGCCGAAGCGGTGCCTGACTATCATCGCCCGCACAAGAACCACAGCGAGGTCGCCCCATGCAAGCTTCTGCGTTGGTCACGTTCCTTCGGGTCTTCAGTCACGTCGTGCTCGCCCTGATGTTGCTGGCGATCCTCTACGGCGGCTTCATGGCCGTGCGTTATTGGAACGGGATCGGCGTCTGAGCCGCCAAGGAGCGACCCATGAACAAGCGTCAGGCTCGTCTGTTCGCCATCGTCTCCACTGGCCTCGCCACCCTCGCCTTCCTCGGGCTCACACTTCACAGCCACACGCGCTTCGACGAGCTGACCAACGCCGAGAACATCACGCCCGAGGTCACGCGCGGCAATGCGGTCTGGCACAAGAACAACTGCATCAACTGCCACACGCTGTTCGGTGAAGGCGCCTACTACGCGCCCGACCTCACCAAGATCACCCAGCTGCGCGGCGAGGCCTATCTGAAGGCCTACATGCGAGACCCCTCGCAGTTCTACAACGAGGAAACGCACCGTCGCCTCATGCCCAAGCAGGACCTGAGCGACACGGACATCACCGACCTCATCGCCTTTCTCGACTGGGTGGCCAACGTGGACAACCAGGGTTGGCCGCCACGGCCCATCCTCGTGAGCGGCGCCAGCATTCCCGGCACCGCGATGACGATCGCGCAGCAAGGCCAGCCCGCGCCCGGCGAGCCGGCCGCCACCGACCAGGTGCCGCCCGCGGCCCGTCCGCTGTCCGGCGCGGAGAACCCGATCGCACTCGGCGAGCGCCTGTTCCACACCGCCGTGCCGGCGTGCAATGCCTGCCACTCGATCGCACCGGGGGTCAACATGGCCGGGCCTTCGCTCGCGGGCATCGCAGCTCGGGCCGAGCAGGCGCTGGCATCGGGCGACTACAAGGGCGAAGCGAAGGATGTGCTCGGCTACATCCGGGAGTCCATCACCCACCCGAGCGCGCACCTGGTGCCCGGCGCGATGTACTCCGCGGGCGGCACCTCCTTCATGCCCGACAACTACGGCCGTGACCTGAACGCGCAGCAGCTCGACCAGCTGGTCGCCTACCTCGCCAGCCTGAAGTAGCCGCGGCGCGCGACCGCATCACACGAGAACGCAGGAGGCTTCATGCGCTACAAGTCCCAGTCCGTGGCCTATTGGTACTTCGCCGTCGCGATGGTGCTGTTCGGCCTGCAGCTCGTGTTCGGCCTGCTGTCGGCCACCAAGTACCTGGGGCCGGACCCGCTGCTCTACATCCTGCCCTTCGACGTGACGAAGGTCATCCACACCAACCTGCTCATCGTGTGGGTGCTCACCGGCTTCATGGGCGCCACCTACTGGATGGTGCCCGACGAATCCCGCACCGAGCTGCACAGCGTGAAGCTCGCCTATGTGCAGCTCGTGCTGTGGACCGCCATGGGCGTGACGGCCATCATCGGCTACCTGTTCCGCTACGGCACCGGCAACAAGCTGCTCGAGCAGCCACTGCCGCACAAGATCGTCATCGTCATCGTGATGCTCATGTTTCTCTACAACATCGGCATGACGATCAGGAAGTCCGGGCGCTTCACCACCACCGAAGGCGTGCTCATCCTCGGGCTGCTGCTGTCCGCCGTGCTGTACCTGCCGGCGCTGCTGCACTACGAGAACTACACCGTCTCCATCTTCTACCGCTGGTGGACCATCCACCTGTGGGTGGAAGGCGTGTGGGAGATGATCCAGGGCGGTTTCCTCGCCTATCTGCTGATCCGGCTGTCGGGCGCGGACCGCGAGGTGATGGAGAAATGGCTGTACGTCATCGTCGGGCTGGTCTTCATCGCCGGCATCCTCGGCACGGCGCACCACTACTACTGGGTGGGTGTGCCGGCCTACTGGCTGCCCATCGGCGGCTTCTTCAGCGCGCTCGAGCCGGTGGCGCTCATCGGCATGGCGATCTACGCCTACTCGGCGATGCGCCGCTCGGGCCTTGCCCACCCGAACAAGCTGGCCTTGCACTGGACCATGGGCAGCGCGGTGTTCACGCTCTTCGGCGCGGGCCTGCTCGGGCTCGCGCACACCTTCCCGAGCATCAACAAGTGGACGCATGGCACGCTCATCACCGCCATGCACGGCCACGCCGCCTTCTACGGCGCCTACGCGATGATCGTGCTGGCCATGATCAGCTACGCGCTGCCGACGATGACGCGCGGCCGGCGCGAGGAAGGCTCGGTGCTCGGCTACTGGGCCTTCTGGTTGCAGCTGATGGGCATGTTCGGCATGACGCTGTCCTTTGCCACCGCGGGCATCGGCCAGGTCTACCTCGAGCGGGTGATGGGTCTCGGCTACCTCGACACCCAGCTCAAGATCCAGGTGCACTTCCTGATGCTGGTGGCCACGGCCTCGCTGTTCGCGGTGGGCGTCGGCCTGTTCATCTACGACTTCTTCCGCCATGCGCCGCGCTTCGAGCTGAGCGACGAGGCGGCCGAGGTCGAGCCGGCACGGCAGGTGCGCACGGCGTGAACGCGCGCATGGCGCCAACCGAGGGCGCCACGGCGGCCGAGCCCTTCTACCTCGCCAGCGGCGAGGAGATCGCCGTCTTCGAGCAGTGCCATGCGCGCCAGCTCGCGGTCATGCTCAAGGGGCCGACGGGCTGCGGCAAGACACGTTTCGTCGAACACATGGCCTGGCGGCTCGGGCGCCCGCTGGTGACCATCGCCTGTCACGACGACCTGAGCGCGAGCGACCTCATCGGCCGCTTTCTCGTGCGCCACGACGGCACGGCCTGGCAGGACGGGCCGCTCACCCGCGCGGCCCGCGAAGGCGCGATCTGCTACCTCGACGAAGTGGTGGAAGCGCGTCAGGACACGGTGGTGGTGCTGCATGCGCTCACCGACCACCGCCGCATGCTGCCCATCGACAAGACCGGTGAGACGGTGGCGGCAGCGCCCGGCTTCCAGCTCGTCATCTCCTACAACCCGCACTACCAGCGCATGCTCAAGGACCTGAAGCCGAGCACCCGCCAGCGTTTCGTGGCGCTCGACTTCGACTTCCCGCCCGCCGAGCGCGAAGCCGCCATCGTGCAGCGCGAAGGCGGTGTCGACGCCGCCATGGCGCAGGCGCTGGTATCGCTCGGCCACCGGCTGCGCGCCCTGCGCGACCGGGGCCTGGCCGAAGTGCCCAGCACGCGGCTGCTGATCGCCGCCGCGCGGCTGATCGCCAGCGGCATTGCCGTGCCCCTGGCCTGCCAGGCGGCCATCGTGTCGCCGCTGTCCGACGACGAGGCGCTCGTCGCCGCGATGCACGACCTGGTGCAGGCCACCTTCGTCTGACGCGCGGCCATGGCCGAAGCCGAAGACGTCATCACCGACGCCGCCCGGCATGCCACCGTCTATGCGCGCGCGTTGTGGCGCCGCCATCGCCCACTGCCGCCCGGGCCACCGCAGCTGCTGCTGGCCGATGTGGCCAAGCGCCTGGACCTGCTGATCGCCGCGGTGTTCGGCCGCAGCTATCCGCTGCGTGTGGCGCAGGTGCCGGCACCGCCGACCTTTCTCACCCGGGTGTTCCGCCGCCGCGAGGGGCCGCGCCGCCAGGCGGCCATCCCCGGCACCGACGGCGTGAGCCTGTGGCTGCCGGCAAGCGCCGGGCGAGCCGACGACCCCGCTGCCCTGCCGCGCCTGCGTGCGATGGCACTCCTGCAGGCGATGCGCGCCGAGCGCGGCAGCGCTCCGGGCTGGCCGCGGGACGGCACGCCGCTGCTGCGCGATCTCTACCTGCTTGCCGAAGCCCAGGCGAGCGAAGCGGCGCTCGAGCGGCTGCTGCCCGGCCTGGCGCCGGTGCTCGCGGCGCTGCGGGCCCAGGCGCTGGCCCTGCGCCCCGCACCTTCGCAGTTCCCGCCCGCCTTGCGCCCGCTCGAAGCGCTGGTGCGCGCGCTGCTCGAGGGCCGGCAGCGGCTGGCCGACGCTGCCACGTCGCCGGCGCAGTCCCTCGCGCGGGCACGCGGGTGGGCCGAGCGGCTGGCTGGCGAGGCACCGGCCGCGGGCCTCGGCCCGCATCCGCTCTTCAAGGACGCGTGGACCGGTGAACTGCGCGCGCCCGCGCCATCGGCCTCATGGCTCGAAGCCGGCGCTGCCGACACCGCGGCCGCGCACGACGCCACACCGCCGCGCAGTGCCCGTCTCGCGCGCCGCCCGGAGCTGCGCGAAGCCGCCGAGGACGAAGACGACCGCCAGCCCGGCGCCTGGATGGTGCAGACCGCGCAGCCGCATGAGCAGGCCGAAGACCCGATCGGCATGCAACGCCCGACCGACCGGGACGACACCACCGCCGCCGAGGACTTCGCCGATGCGATGTCGGAGCTCCCCGAAGCCCGCCTCGTCGCCACGCCCGGGCGACCCAAGGAGGTGCTGCTGTCCGACGACCCGCCCGAGGCACGCGCCCCGCGTGAAGGCAACAGGTCGGCGGCAGAAGCCGACACCGCCGTCGCCTACCCCGAGTGGGACTGGCGCCTGGGCGCCTACCGAGAGCCGGGCGCGCTGGTGCACCTGCTGCCGGCGCCTCCCGGCCCACAGGCCTGGGTGGACGACACGCTCGCGCGCCACCGCGGCATGCTGATGGACATTCGCCGCCGCTTCGAGATGCTGCGTGCGCGGCGTGTGTGCCTGCGCCGACAGCTCGACGGTGACGAGCTCGACCTCGAGGCCTGGATCGCGAGCCATGCCGACTTCCGCGCCGGCCTGCCGCGCAGCCAGGCGCTGTACCAGAGCCAGCGCCGCATCCGCCGCGACACCGCGGTGATGCTGCTGGTGGACGCCAGCGGTTCGACCGACGGCTGGATCGGCGCGCAGCGCCGGGTGATCGACGTGGAGCGCGAAGCGCTGCTGCTGGTGTGCATCGCGCTGGACGGCCTGGGCGAGCCCTATGCGGTGCAGACCTTCTCCGGCGAAGGGCCGCAAGGCGTGACGATGCGCTGCATCAAGCGCTTCGACGAGGTGCACGGCGCCGAGGTCGCGCGCCGCATCGCGGGGCTGGAGCCCGAGCACTACACCCGCGCCGGCGCGGCGCTGCGCCATGCGACCGCGCTGCTCATGAAGCAGCCGGCCGCGCACCGGCTGCTGCTGCTGCTGTCGGACGGCAAGCCCAACGACATCGACGCCTACGAAGGCCGCTACGGCGTGGAAGACATGCGCCAAGCGGTGAACGAGGCGCGGCTGCAAGGCATCTCGCCGTTCTGCCTCACCATCGACCGGCAGGCGGCGAACTACCTGCCCGCCGTCTTCGGCGCCAGCCATTACGCGCTGCTGCCCCGCCCCGAGCTGCTGCCGACGGTGCTGCTGGACTGGATGAAGCGGCTGGTCGCGCGCTGAGTGCGGCCACTCAGGCCGCCAGGGCGCCCTGCCCGGCCGACGGCATGCGCTTGCGCTCGCGCCAGCCGAAGAAGGCCAGCACCTCGGCACGGCGCGCCAGTGCATCGGCTTCGCCGAGCGCGATGAGCTCGCGCGTGAACGGCGCCTCGAAGAGCAGGTAGCTCGCCAGCTCGGCGCCCCGGGCGCCGCCACCGCGGCCCGACACCCCCACCCCGCGCAGCAGCGCGCGCACCGGTGCGGGCAGGTTGCCGATGTGGCGCGCAGCGATGTCGCCGATGTTCTGCGACGGCTCGATCAACAGCACATCGATGGGACGCAGGCTGGTGGATTCGAGCGCCTGCGGCGGCAGCAGCGCCAGCGTGCTGTTGATGCGCCGCAGGCGTTCCACGTCGTTGGCCAGCGCATCAAGGAAGATGCTCGACAGCGCATGGCCGGCGATCTGCGCGAGGCTCGGGTATTCGGCCGTGGCGGCGCCCGGGCGCGCGCGTTCCTGCATGCGCCCGGCGCCGATCACCAGGATGCGCTGCGCGCCGAGGTGGATGGCCGGCGAGATGGGCGCCGACTGGCGCATCGAGCCATCGCCGAAGTACTCGCTGTGGCCGTCGAACTCGAGCGCCGCCGCGGGAAACACGAAGGGAATGGCCGAGGTGGCCATCAGGTGCTGCAGCGTGATGTGCGTGTGCACCGCCACCCGCTGCGAGCGCGTCCAGGGCAGCAGGTGCTTCACCGCGTCGTAGAACACCACATGCTGGCCGGAGCCGTAGCTGCACGCCGTGACGGCCAGCCCCTTCAGATGCCCCTGCGCCATGCGTTCGGCGAGCCGCTCGGTTTGCACGAAGCGTGCGAGCAGACCGGCGAGCGGCCGGTTGTCCAGCAGCGACCGTGGGCGTGCGCGCCGCCAGCGCGCGATCACCCAGCCGATGGACATCATCGTCAGCCAGCCGGCGCCGGCGCGGATCACGCCCAGCGAATCGGCACGGTAGACCTGGTCGGCATGGAAGCTGCGCCACACATGCACGAGGCGCCGCACCGCCGCATCGAAGTCGTGGCTGTGGCAGGCCAGCGCCGTCGCGTTGATGGCGCCGGCCGAGGTGCCCGCAATGACCGGAAACGGATTGCCGCCAGGTGCCTCGCTTTCGCGGCGGATGCGTGCGATCGCCTTGAGCACGCCCACCTGGTAAGCCGCACGCGCACCGCCGCCGGTGAGCACCAGGCCGGTGATCGGCGGCGTGCTCATCGACCGGCCGCAGTGCGGGGGATGTTCATGCCGTCCATCATGGCCGGGCCGGGCGGGCGCGACGCGCGGAAAAGCGGCGGCTTCGCCCGGCTGCTCGCGCCCAGGCGCTCATTCGTAGACGACCTGCGCGCTTCCTTGCATCGCCGCGGCGCGCCAGCGTTCGAGCGCATCGTCGGTCGGGTAGAAGCGGGCGGCGTCGCCGAGGTCGAGTTCGCCGCTCGCCTGCTCGCGCTGTACATGCAGCCGCACGGTCAGGCCCTGGGAGAGCTCGCCGTGCTCGGTCGCCACGCGGCGCACCGGGAAGTCGCGCAGCACCTCGGCCACCGGCGGCACGCTGCCGTTGACCTGCACCCGCAGGTACTTGCCGAAGCGGCAGCGCGCCGCGGCCAGGTCCCACACCTGCTGCACGTTCAGCCGCAGCCCGCCGGAGAAGCGGTCGGGCTGCACCTTGCCCATGACGATGACCAGCTCGTCGTCCTTGAGCAGGTCCTTGTGGGCGTTGAGCAGTTCCTCATTGGCCACCGCCTCGATCGCCTCGGTCTTGTCGTCGAGCTTGAAGATCGCCACCTTGCCGCGCTGGCCGTTGATGACCCGCAGGTCGCCGACGATGCCGGCCAGCAGCTGCGGCTCCCGGCTGTCGACGATGTCGGCATTGCGCCGGCGAGCGAAGCGGCGCACCTCGTCGGCGCTCTGGTCGAAGAGATGGCCGGAGAGGTAGAAGCCGAGCGCGGTCTTCTCGAAGCCGAGCCGTTCCTTGATGCTCCACGGCGCGGCGGCAACCAGATCGGGCTCGTTGGTGCTCGCCGCATGCGAATCGCCGAAGTCGAACAGGCCGCCCTGGTGGGCGTTCGCCGCCTGGGTCTCCGCGTAGTCGAAGGCGAGCGGGATGCTGGCCACGAGCTGCGAACGCTCCCGGCCGAAGACATCGAAGGCGCCGGCCTTGACCAGCGCCTCCACCGTGCGCTTGTTCAGGCGGCTGCGGTCCACGCGGGCGCAGAAGTCGAACAGCGAGGTGAAGGGCCCGCCCTCCTCGCGCGCGGCGATGATGGCCTCGATCGCGCCCTGCCCCGTGCCCTTGATGGCGCCCAGGCCGTAGCGC
>JBIQKU010000116.1:0-11155 GCA_044506225.1 Rubrivivax sp.
CACCACCGTCACGCCGTTGTCGCGCAGCCGGCGCACCAGCTGCCACATGTCGCGGCGCAGCTCCACGTCCACGCCGGCGGTGGGCTCGTCCAGGAACAGCAGCCGCGGCTCGTGCGACAAGGCCTTGGCGATCAGCACCCGGCGCTTCATGCCGCCCGACAGCATCATCAGCTTGTCGTCCTTCTTGTCCCACAGCGACAGATCGCGCAGCACCTGTTCGATGTGCGCCGGGTTGGCCGCGCGGCCGAACAGGCCGCGGCTGAAGCTCACGCTGTTCCACACCGTCTCGAAGGCGTCGGTGGTGAGCTCCTGAGGCACGAGGCCGATGGCCGCGCGGGCCGCGCGCCAGTCGCGCACGATGTCGTGGCCGTCCACCGCCACGCTGCCTTCGCTGGCCGTCACCAGGCCGCAGACGATGCTGATGAGCGTGGTCTTGCCTGCGCCGTTGGGGCCGAGCAGCGCAAAGATCTCGCCGCGGCGGATCTCCAGGTCGATGTGGCGCAGCGCCCGAAAGCCCGAGGCATAGGTCTTGGAGAGGCCGGCGACGCGCAGGATCGGCTGATGCATGGGGGCCGACGATAGTGCAGGCGGCGCGGTCAGCGTGGCGGCAGGGTCGCCACCGCCGCCACCACCGTGCGCGCCAGCGCCTCGATGCCTGCGGGCGAGAGGTCGTCGGTCCTGATCACGCGGCGATCCGCCCACGCCCGGAAATTCGCACGCTGCGATCGCGTGTACGACGGGTCGTAGTGCCGAAGCGCCAGCGCGCTGAACAGCCCCGGCAGGTCGTGCGCCTGCGCCATCGCCTGCCAGGCGGCGATCGTCTCCTTGCCGTGCTGCACCTTCAGCGGCTCGAGCTGGGCGGCGAGTTCGTCGGGGCGGTCGCCGAGGTAGGCGTAGTCCTCGAGCAGATAGGCCAGGCGCGCCGGCCAGGCGGCCTCGATCTCGACGAGCTCGGGGCTGGCGCGCATGCGCTCGATCAGCGGCGCCGGCACGTCCAGGCGACCGATGCGCCGGCTCTCGCCTTCGACAAAGACGGGGCGTGTCGCATCGAACTGCTCCAGCACGTCGACGATGGCGGTCTCGAACGCGGTCTGCGAGGGCTGCTCGCTGCCGGGCAGGGCGCCCAGCAGCGAGCCCTTGTGCCGCGCCAGACCTTCGAGGTCAAGCGTCTGCTCGCCGAGCGCCGCCAGCGCCTGCAGCACGCGCGTCTTGGCGCTGCCGGTGGCGCCCACCACCATCACCAGGCGCAGCTGCGGCGCCAGCTGCGCCAGCGTGTCGATGACATGCCGGCGCCAGCTCTTGTAGCCGCCGGCGAGCTGCTGCGCATCCCAGCCGACCAGCCGCAGCCACTGCGTCATCGAGCCGCTGCGCAGCCCGCCGCGCCAGCAATAGACCAGCGGCTTCCATTGCGGCGGGCGATCGGCGAACACCTCGCGCAGATGCCGCGCCAGATTCGCCGCCACCATCGCCCCGCCGGTGCGCCGGGCCTCGAAGGCACCCTGCTGCTTGTACATCGTGCCGACGATGCGGCGCTCGTCGTCGTCCAGCACCGGGCAGTTGATCGCGCCCGGAATGTGGTCGCGCGCGAACTCGGCGGGCGATCGCGCGTCGATGAGCGTGTCGAAGGCGTGGCGGTCGGCCACGCGCACGGGGCCCCTCATGCGCGCGGGCCCAGCACTGATGGAGCGTGGCGAGCGGGCGGCGCGATCGACGGAACAGGCATGACGGCGGGGCGGGTGGGCGGTGGCGGCGCGGCCTCAGTGTGCATGTGGCGGGCGCCGTGACGGCGCCTCACAATCGCGCGCTCGAACAAGATGGTGACGGATGGCGATGGCGACGCGCAATTGTCTCTCTCTGTGGGTGTGGGCAGCCGCGGCGGCGCTGAGCCTGCCCGTCATGGCCGCGGATGCGGACTGGCCCGTCTACGGCGGCACCCCCGGCGGCACGCGCTACAGCGAGGCGGCGCAGCTCACGCCCGCGTCGGTGGACGGCCTGCGCCGCCAGTGGATGTACCGCAGCGGCGATGAGGTGGCGCGCCCGCCGGCGCTGATGAAGACGGTGAAGTTCCAGGCCACGCCCATCCTCGTCGGCGACAAGCTGGTGCTGTGCACCGCGTTCAACGAAGTGATCGCGCTCGACCCCGGCAACGGCCGCGAGCTGTGGCGCTTCGACCCGCAGGTGGCGACCGACCGGCGGCCGGCCAATCGCTATGTGTGCCGCGGCGTGGCGCAGTGGCGCGATGCGCAGCGCGCGGACGATGCCGCCTGCGCCGTGCGGCTGTTCACCGGCACGGCCGATGCGCGCGTGATCGCGCTCGACGCGCGCGACGGCACGCCCTGCGCCGACTTCGGCGAGAACGGCCAAGTCACGCTGGACCCCGGCCGCCTGCGCTGGCCGGGCGAGTTCCAGATCACCTCGGCGCCGGTGGTGGCCGGTGGCCTGGTCATCGTCGGCTCCTCGGTGGACGACAACGGCCGGGTCGATGCGCCGTCGGGCCGGGTGCATGCCTTCGATGCACGCAGCGGCGCACTGCGCTGGCAGTGGGAGCCGCTGCGCCCGGGCGCCGACGGCGTGCCACTGGAGGCAGGCGCGGCCAATGTGTGGGCGCCGATGTCGGTGGACGAAGCGCGCGGGCTCGTCTTCTTGCCGACCTCCAGCCCCAGCCCCGACTTCTTCGGCGGCCGCCGCCCGGGTGACAACCGCGACGCGGATTCGGTGGTGGCGCTGCGCATTGCCGACGGCGCGCGGGTGTGGGCCTTCCAGACCGTGCACCACGATGTGTGGGACTACGACGTGGCCGCGCAGCCGACGCTGGCCACCGTGCAGGTGAACGGCCAGCCGCGCGACGTGGTGGTGCAGGCGACCAAGCCGGGCTTCGTCTTCGTGCTCGACCGCGACACCGGCGAGCCGGTGTTCCCGGTCGAGGAGCGGCCCGTGCCGCAGGGCGGCGCACCGGGTGAGGTGTTGTCGCCCACGCAGCCCATTCCCGTCGACCTGCCGGTGCTGGTGCCGCAGCGCCTCACACCCGACGATGCCTTCGGCTTCACGCCCTGGGACCGCGCCGCCTGCCGCGAGCAGATCGCCGCGCTGCGCAACGACGGCCTGTTCACCCCGCCGAGCACCCAGGGCACGCTGCTGTTTCCGTTCACCGGCGGCGGCGTGAACTGGGGCGGCGTGGCCATCTCGCCCGACGACGTGGTGTACGTCAACACCAGCCGCATGGCACACGCGATCACGCTGATCCCGCGCGAGGATTTCGCGCAGGCGCGGGCCGCCGCACCCGGCAAGGAAGTGAGTCCCCAGCTCGGCACCCCCTTCGGCATGCGCCGCGACGTGGTCGTCTCGCCGCTCGGCGCGCCCTGCAACCCGCCGCCCTGGGGTGCACTCGCCGCGCTCGACCTGCGCAGCAAGCGCATCCTGTGGGAAGTGCCCCTGGGCACGACGGAAGACATCCTGCCGCTGGGCGTGGCGCTCGACACCGGCATGCCCAGCTTCGGCGGCCCGCTCGCCACTGCCGGCGGCGTGCTCTTCATCGGCGCGGCCATGGACCGCTACCTGCGCGCCTTCGACATGCGCAACGGCGCAGAACTCTGGCGCGGCCGCCTGCCGGCGCCGGGCATGGCGACACCCATGACCTACGAATGGCAAGGCCGCCAGTTCGTCGTGATCGCCGCCGGCGGGCACGGGCAGGCCGGCACCGCGACCAGCGATGCGCTGGTCGCCTTCAGCCTGCCGGCCGAAGGCGAGACGCGGCGCGGGATGTGGGAGCGGGTGGTGGATCAGCCGGGGCGGCGGTTCGTGATCGGGGCGGGGGTGGTGGTGGGGGTGCTGGTTGGCTTGGTGGTGGCGTGGCGGCGGCGCGCACGCGGTTGAGGTAGCGGGTAGGAGCGGCACTCCCTCTCCCCCCTGGGGGGAGAGGGCTGGGGTGAGGGGGCGGCGGCATACACCATTCCTCCACGGCCCACCCACCCTCACCCCAACCCTCTCCCGCAAGCGGGAGAGGGAGCCATCGGCTGACTGCCTGTACGGCCGGCTATCCTCGACCACTCCCCACCCGCCCAGCGAAATGCGCCTCCTCCTCGTCGAAGACGACCGCATGATCGGCGACAGCCTGCGCAACGCGTTGCGCCTCGAAGGCCATGCCGTCGACTGGGTGCGCGATGCCGAAGCGGCCACACAGACCCTCGCCACCGAACGCTTCGACCTCGTGCTGCTCGACCTCGGCCTGCCCCGCGGCGACGGCTTGGACGTACTCCGCAGCCTGCGCGCCCGCGGCGACGACACACCCACCATCGTGCTCACCGCGCGCGACGCCACGCCCGACCGCGTCGCCGGGCTGGATGCCGGCGCCGACGACTACCTCGTCAAGCCCTTCGACCTGGACGAACTCAACGCCCGCATCCGCGCCGTCGCCCGCCGCCACAGCGGGCGCGCCCAGCCGCTGCTCAGCGCGGGCCCCGTCACGCTGGACCCGGCCACCCGCCAGGTCACGCGCGACGGCGAGCCGGTGCTGCTCTCGGCGCGCGAATTCGCCGTGCTGGAGGCGCTGATGCTGCGCCCCGGCGCGTTGCTCTCACGCGCGCAGCTCGAGGACAGGCTGTACGGCTGGGGCGAGGAGATCGAGAGCAACGCGGTGTCGGTCTACATCCACCAGCTGCGCCGCAAGCTTGGCGCCGACTTCATCCAGACCGTGCGCGGCGTCGGCTACTTCGTCGACGCCAAGGCCGCATCCGGCGGGGCCGCGGCGCCGCGATGAACTCCATCCGCCTGCGGCTGCTGCTCACGCTGCTCATCACGCTGGCGGCCGCCGCGGCGCTGATGGGCGCCGTCACCTACCGCAGCGTGCTCGCCGAGACGCAGGCGCTGTTCGACTACCAGCTGCGGCAGATGGCGCTGTCGCTGCGCGACCAGGGCGCGATCGCGCCGGCGCAGGCGCGTGCGCTGGCCGACCAGCAGCTCGACTTCGTGGTGCAGATCTGGACGGTGGACGGCCGCAGCATCTACGCCTCGCGCCAGCATGCCGAGCTGCCCACGCGCGCCTACCTCGGCTTTGCGGACGTGAACACCGCCACGCGACAGTGGCGCACCTTCAGCGTGGCCGCCGCCGACCGGGTGATCCAGGTGGCGCAGCCGCGCGAGATCCGCGAGCGCCAGGCCGCCGATGCGGCGTTGCGCAGCGTGAGCCCGCTGCTGCTGATGTCGCCGCTGATGGCGTTGGCCGTGTGGTGGCTGGCCGCCGCCACGCTGCGCCCCCTGCAGCGCGTGGCGGCCGATGTGCGCGAGCGCGATGCCGCCTCGCTGGAACCCTTGGCCACCACCGGCCTGCCCGACGAAGTCGCGCCGCTGGTGGGGGCGCTCAACGCGCTGCTGCAGCGCCTGGGCCAGTCGCTCGAATCGCAGCGCGCCTTCGTCGCCGATGCGGCGCACGAACTGCGCTCGCCGCTCACCGCGTTGAAGCTGCAACTGCAACTGCTGCAGCGCGCCGGCGACGATGCCGCGCGCACCGCGGCCGCGGCGGCGCTGGCCGAAGGCGTGGAGCGCGCGACGCGGCTGGTGGAGCAGCTACTGACCCTCGCGCGCACCGAGCCCGGCGCGGCGGGCTCCGCCGCCGCCGAAACCTTCGACCTCGCCGAACTCGCCCGCGCCGCCGTGGCCGACGCGGTGCCCTTGGCCCAATCGCGCGGCTCGCGCATCGAACTGCACACCGGCGAAGTGGACGACCGCGCGCCGCCCGTGCCCGTCCATGGCGAGCACGCGCAGATCGCCATGCTGGTGCGCAACCTGGTGGACAACGCGCTGCGCTATTCGCCGCCCGGCGCGCAGGTGGCGGTGCGCGTGGCGGCCGACGGCGCGCAGGGCGCGACGCTCAGCGTCGACGACTCCGGCCCCGGCATCCCGGCGGCCGAGCGCGAGCGTGTGTTCGACCGCTTCTATCGCCGCAACACCCATGACGAGCCGGGTACCGGCCTCGGCCTCGCCATCGTGCGGCAGGTGGCGCAGCGGCACGGCGCCCGGGTGAGCCTGGGCGATTCGGCACTCGGCGGCTTGCGGGTGCAGGTGCAGTTCGCGCCGCGGCCCATGGCGCGGCGCGCGGGCGAGCCGGCGCCGCCGGCCACTTCAAGGGAGTCGTGATGACGGAAAGCTTCGGGATCGAGACGCCGCTGTGGGAGATCGTCGCGCGCGGCACCGTGGTCTACCTGCTGATCGCCTTCGTGCTGCGCGTCGTGCCCAAGCGGCAGATCGGCAGCATCTCACCCAACGACCTGATCTTCCTGGTCATGATGGGCAGCCTCGCCGCGGACGCGATCAGCGGCGATGCCAAGACCGTGATGGACCTGCTGCTCATGGTCCTCGTCATCGTGCTCTGGGACTATCTGTTCAACCTCGCCGAGTACTACATCCCGCGCTTTCGCCGCATCGCGCAGGACTCACCCACGCTGCTCGTCCACCGCGGCGAGCTGCTTCACGAGAACCTGCGCAAGGAAAAGATCACCGAAGAGGAGGTTGCCGCCCTCCTGCGCAAACAGGGCGTGTTCGACATGGGGCGGGTGGAGCAGGCGATTCTGGAAGTGGATGGGCACATCAGTGTCATCGAGAGGGAGGCGGGGGCTTAGCGGCCGTAGCCGAGAGCTCCGGCAGTGGTGGCCAGCGGATCGCTGGCGGTGCGAATCGGTGGGCGGCTCGGACGTCGCACCGTGTGTGGTGGTGGCGTGGAGTGAGCCATGTGCGCGGCGGCGCTGCCACGCCGGGACTCCTGGCGACGCGCCGCACAACTGGGGCGGCGCATGCGGGTTACGCAGCATGCGCACCGCTTCATGCCCAAGGAAAATAAGTGACTTCGGAGGGGAGGGGTCCGTATGAGCCGAGTTACGCGGCACATCTGCTGGTTTATCCGTTCTGTATACGCGGCAGGATTGCTGTCGAAATCACGTTAGGTCGCGCAATCATCCACACGCAGAGCCCCCCAAGAAGACGCCGCGCATGTACTTCGCATACTTTGACGAATCCGGCGACAGCGGATTCAACAACTCTCCGACCGACACCTTCTCACTCTCCGCGCTTCTAGTGCACGACAGGGAGTGGCTCAGCGCGCTTGACCAGACAATCGCATTTCGAAGATTTCTGCGCGATCAGTTCCACATCTCTCCGCGGGCTGAACTCAAGGCTAGCTGGCTCGTCCACAACAAGGGTGACATAAAGTCCGCGAACATCAATTACGCGGCGCGAATGGCAGCGTATCGAGCGGCGATGCGGTTCCAGCGCAAGACCAGGCTATTCAAAGTCTTCACGGTCGTAGTTGTTAAGAGCCGCATAGCTAAGAAGACCATCGACGTCCGCGACACGGCGTGGCACTACGCGATCCAACGCCTCGAGCGATTTGGGACCGCGATGAAGGACAACATTCACGTCGTCCCCGACGAAGGGCATGGCGATTTCATCAGGAAGAAGATACGCGTGATGCGCCGCTTTCACTACGCTCCGTCGGCTTTCGGGGAAGGTTCGCTCGAACGCAAGGCAGAAAACATTGTCGAAGACTCGTCTGATCGACGGTCCTCTGAATCATTCTTCATCCAGTTGGCCGATCTGAACGCGTATGCGGCGTTTCGGAAGGTCTTTCCCGGCACCTCGTTTGGCGAGGATGTATGGGATGAACTGGGCGACGCAAGAGTCGGGGAAGTGAACTACCTAGCGGGTGGCCCGCCGGGCATCGTCGTATGGCCCAAAAAGTAAAAAGCCCCTCGCTTCTGAGCGAGGGGCGGGTGAGATCCTACTACCGGCCAAAGGGCTCGGCCTCAGATCCCACGCGCACTGTACATGCTTCCAGGCGACCCCGTCAACGCAGGGGGTGCGTTGTGCTGCACGAGCCACTCGCTGCCTAACCCCTCCATCGAGCGGACAGTCAGCCGGCTTCGCCGGTCGCCTGCCGCTCATGTCGAACGTTAGAACGCACAGGACACGGAGGAGCTCATGGGAGTGCTCGACGCAATCAAGACCAAGATCAACGGCTACCGACTGAAGTCTGCGAACAGGGAGGAGTTCCGGTCCAAGCTGAACTGTGAACTACGACGATGAGATTCTTCGCACCTTGGGGTTCGTCAAGCAGCGTGAGCTGCAGCCGCGGTGGCTTGACATTTGTTTAAGTGCCACGCCGCCTTGCCGAGCAAAGGCATCGCTGGGCGCACGAGGAAGAACCGATGCAGTTCACCAGGTCAGAGAGAAAGCAACTGCGAGAACTCGCAGAGCGCGCCTACGAAGCTGAAGCAGACCATCTGCTCCACGAACTCGATGCGCAGTTCGTGCAATGGCGGCAGGGAGACCTTCCTGGCTCAGAACTCCTGCGCGTGATTCACGAGTTTCATCAGCACCCCTCCCGTGAGCTTTGGTCCATGTACCAAGGGCTTCCCGAGGGAGCCATCGTCGAGCGTGGCATCGCACTCGGCCTCATCGAGCGTGCCGCAGTGGCACCCGACCTCTTGGCGAAGCTCAGCCCTGAAGACTTCGCGCAGGCCAAGCGGTTGTCCGGCGGCTCTCTCTGAATGACGGCCTACCGCTGACTTTCCCTCCTTTGGCAGCTCAGAGGTCCGGGCGCGCCGCATCCAAGGCGCGATGATTCGCAGCTCACCACAGAGAGTTCCCCATGACCTCCCCCAGCGCCATCACCCTCACCGCCTTCATCGCCTGGACCCTCCTGCTGCTCACCCTCATGGAGGTCATGCGTTCGCAACTCGTGGTGCGCGGCAAGGTGGCGGCCAACGCCTTCACGCCCGACAACGCCGGCCTGTCGCCCTTCATGCAGCGGCTGGCGCGGGCGCATGCCAATTGCGTGGAGAACCTGCCGATCTTCGCCGGGTTGCTGCTCATCGCGCTGGTGACCGGCCGCACGGCCGTGACCGATCCGCTGGCCTATGTGCTGCTCGGCGCGCGGGTGCTTCAGTCGGTGGTGCATTTGATGTCGCTGTCGACGACAGCCGTCACGGTGCGTTTCGCGGCGTTCGCCGTGCAGATGGCGATCGGCCTGTACTGGGCTTTCGGTTTGCTGGTATCGGCGTGACCCGGCCGCGCGACGGCGCGGCCACGACGCATCCAGGAAACGCCATGCCCTCACGCTCTCACTCACGCAAGACCAGCGCGCTTGCCCTCAAGACCGCCGAACTCGCCTTCGCGGCCCCGCAGGTGATCGCCCACCGCACGGCCCGCATGGCGCTGGCCGGTCCCGTGCTGTCGGCGCGCGACCGCAAGGAGTTCGAGGGCATGGTGGCGGAGAAAGGCACGGCCTTCGTGCAGTCGTGGCAGGCGATGTGGCTGCAATCGCTGCTGGCGCAGCAGACGATGGCCTTGTCGCTGATGCGCGCCGCGTGGTCGCCTGCGGGCTGGGGCACGGCGGCCGCGGCCGCATTGGCCGGCCAGGCGCAGGCGGCGGCACTGGGCATCGCGAGCGGCGGCCTGGCGCCGGTGCACCGCAAGGCGGTGGCGAATGCCAGGCGGCTCGGCCGCGCGCGGCGGCGCTTGTGAAGGGCGCGATCGGGCGGCCACACGATGGCTTGCGGCATCGCCGCCGACGCTAGACCGCGCGTCCGAACAGCCTGCACGTGGCGCAGGCGAAAGCATGGTCGAACAGGGCCCACCGCAAATGTGGTATCTCGGGCCGCAGGAATGCCTGTTCGTGCGCGCCCTCGCGCCGCCGCGCTGCATTCCCGACCGAGCCCGGCGCATCCTCGCCGGCGCAGGTCGTCCACCATTCCGGAGAGACCCATGACCGACACCTGGCTGCCCACGCTCATCACCGACACCCCGCAACAGGGCTTCGAACTCGCCCTCACGCTGAGCCGCCGCGGCGTGAAGTACACCCAGCCCGACACGGAGGTGCTGAAGAAGTTGCGCCCCGAGTACGCGGATTCGGCCGACGCGCTCATGGCGGCCTCGCAGGTGGTGGCGATCAACTTCCAGACCATCGCCGCGGCCAACAACTACTGGCGCAAGTAGGCGCCGCGCGCCGCCCGCAGGAGCGAACGACGACCAACGAACCAACGAAGGCATCGACCCACGCATGAACGACAGCACATACACCGTGACCACGCCCCACACCGCCGCCTGCTCCTGCGGCGCCTTCACCTTCCGCTCGAGCGGGCGGCCGCTGCTGCAGCTGGTGTGCCACTGCACGCAATGCCGCGAGGTGGCCGGCACGCCGTCGACCGCGCTGGTGTTCTTCAAGGCCGAGACCTGCGAGACCTCGGGCGCTACACGCACCCACCGATTCACCGCCGACTCGGGCCACGCCACCACGCGCGAGACCTGCGCCGCCTGCGGCGAGATGGTGCTGGACCGCACCGAGGGCTTTCCGCATCTGCTGGGCGTGGTGGCCGAGCGGCTGCGCGCGCCTTTCAGCTTCGAACCGCGCTGCCATGTGTGGACGCGCAACAAGCTGCCCGAGGCCGAGATCCCCGCCGGCATGCGCGCCTACCCCGGCGGCCTGGAATAGCGCCCGCGCCTAACGTTCGCTTCACGCACGGCTAACGGGGCGCTAACCCACGGCACCTATCTTTCTCTGCATGCGAGGCGGCACGCGGCCGCCTGCGTCGATCAGACAGAGAAGGAGAGATGCCATGAACACGTTCCGCCGCACGACGCTGGGCGCCGCACTGGTGGCCACCGGCGTGATCGCCGGCACCATCACCAGCGCCGGCGCCTTCGACCTGCCCTGGAGCAAGAAGGACAAGCCCGACACGCCGGTGGCCGCCGCCACCGCCACCACGGCGGCGCCCGTGCCGATGAAGCAGGCCGCCGTGCCGGACTTCCGCGCCATCGTGCAGCAGTCCGCACCGGCGGTGGTGGGCATCACCGTCTCGGGCGTGCACGAGGCCTCGGTGCGCATGCAGGGCCTGCCGCCCGGCTTCGAGAACGACCCGTTCTTCCAGTTCTTCCGCGGGCTGCCGGGCTTTGGCGGCGGCATGCCGCGCGGCACGCCCGAGCAGCCGTTTCGCGGCATCGGCTCGGGTTTCATCATCAGCGGCGACGGGCTGATCCTCACCAACGCGCATGTGGTGCGCGATGCGAAGGAGGTCACCGTCAAGCTGTCCGACCGGCGGGAATTCGCCGCCAAGGTGCTGGGCGCCGACCCGGTGACCGACGTGGCCGTGCTGAAGGTCGATGCCAA
>JBIQKU010000315.1:0-1748 GCA_044506225.1 Rubrivivax sp.
CGGCTTCTTCTTCGCCTTCATGATGTTGGGCAGCGTCACGTAGCGCGGCTCGTTCAGCCGCAGGTCGGTGGTCACGACGGCCGGCAGCGTCAGCGCCAGCACCTCGAGACCGCCGTCGACTTCACGCGTGACGTTCACGTTCTGGCCTTCGACCTCGACCTTGCTGGCAAAGGTGGCCTGGGGCAGGTCGGCCAGCGCGGCCAGCATCTGACCGGTCTGGTTGCAGTCGTCGTCGATGGCCTGCTTGCCGAGGATGACGAGGCCGGGCTGTTCCTTGTCGACCAGCGCCTTGAGCAGCTTGGCGACAGCCAGCGGCTGCAGTTCTTCGGTGGTCTCGACCAAGATGGCGCGGTCGGCACCGATGGCCATGGCGGTCCGCAATGTCTCCTGGCATTGCGTGACGCCGCAGGACACGGCGATCACTTCGGTGGCCGCGCCCTTCTCCTTCAGGCGCACCGCCTCTTCGACGGCGATCTCGTCGAAGGGGTTCATGCTCATCTTCACGTTCGCAATGTCCACCCCGCTGCCGTCACTCTTGACGCGGACCTTCACGTTGTAGTCGACCACCCGCTTGACGGGCACGAGAATCTTCATGTGGACATCTCCTGAGGCTTCAAAGGTTGGCGAGTCAATTCGATTCTATGAGTCGCATCGTGGAGCACCGGGGCCGCGCCAGCGAAAGCGAACGATCGTGCTATTTTAAGCATGGCGTTCGCGGCCATCGCCGATCCGGACTCGGGTCAGGGGGTTCTCCGCACGTCGTTTGCTGCGCATGAGGGACCGCGCTCGCCGCGGCAAGGAGTGCACATGGACTTCACTCTCAAACCGATAGAGCAGCAAGTGATGGTCATCACCGGCGCCTCGAGCGGCATCGGCCTTGCCACCGCGGAAGCGGCCGCGCTGGAGGGCGCGTCGCTGGTGCTCGTGGCGCGCAGCGAGCGCACCTTGAACGAGCTGGCGCAGCGCATGCAGGGCTCGGGCATCGAAGCGGTCGCTGTCGTCGCGGACGTCGGCGATCGCACCCAGCTCCAGCGCGCGGCCGATGTGGCGATCCAGCGCTTCGGTCGCATCGACACCTGGGTGAACGACGCCGGCGTGTCCATCTACGGCCGCCTCGAGCAGGTGAGCGAGGCGGACAGCCGGCGCGTCTTCGATACCAACTTCTGGGGCGTGGTGAACGGCTCGCTCATCGCGCTGCCACACCTGCGCCAGCAAGGCGGCGCGCTGATCAACGTGGGCAGCGAGGTGTCCGATGCCGTCATTCCGCTGCAAGGCATGTACACCGCGTCCAAGCATGCGGTGAAGGGCTTCACCGACGCCCTGCGCGTGGAGGTCGAGAAGATCGACAAGGCGCCGGTGTCCATCACGCTGATCCAGCCCGGCGCGGTCAACACGCCGTTCCCGGAACACGCGCGCAACTACATGGACAGCGAACCAAAGCTGCCCACCCCACAGATCGATCCGGGCGAGGTCGCCAGCGCCATCCTGAAGGCGGCGACCGAAGGCGGGCGCGACGTCAGGGTGGGGCCGCTCGCTGCCATCAACACCGCAGTGTCGAAACTGATGCCCGGGCTGGCCGACAACCTGTCGGCTCGGCAGGCCGGGCGGCAACAACGCGACATGCCGCCCCTGCGCCCCGAGGGCACGCTGTACCACCCCGGCGAAAGCGGCCGCATCCACGGCCGCAAGAAGGGCTAGCTGTGAAGCTTCAATAGGTTGTATCCGGTGTTCATCCGGGATGGGTTTGA
>JBIQKU010000117.1:0-11004 GCA_044506225.1 Rubrivivax sp.
ATCCGCGAGCTGAAAAGCTACGGCGTGAACGTGCATGCGCACGATCCCCTGGCTGACGTGGCCGAATGTGAGCACGAGTACGGTGTCCGACCCACATGCTGGGAGAGCCTCCCGATAGCCCATGCAATGGTCGCGGCGGTTCCGCATGCGCAGTATGCGGTGATGGGAATGGAACGACTCGCTGCCAAGCTTGTTCCCGCAGGGGTGTTCGCGGACGTGAAGTGCACCTATGAACCTCATGAAGTCATCAATCGCGGACTGCACCTTTGGCGACTCTGAAGACGCTGCAATGACGGGTTGGATCAACCTTGAGACCCGCTGACATCGGCAGACCGCGCCAACGCGTATCGGCCGATGGCGGCCCCATAGAATTTCTCCCTGCGCGGAGTTCTCCCATGACAGACCCATTGCCACAACAAGACAACCAGTTCATTGCGGAGCGCCGGGACAAGCTTGCCGCCGTGCGTGCCGCCGGTATCGCTTTCCCCAACGACTTCAAGCCCAACCACCACGCGCTGGATCTCGTCCGAAAGCATGGGCTCGACCCGAACGAGGAACTCGAGCCGCAGGCGATCGCGGTCGCCATCGCCGGCCGCCTCATGCTCAAGCGAGTGATGGGCAAAGCCAGCTTCGGCACCTTGCAAGACGCCACCGGCCGCATCCAGCTCTTCGTCACCAAGGACGCGCTCGGCGAAGAGGCCTACAACGAGTTCAAGCACTACGACCTCGGCGACATCCTCGGCGCTGAAGGCACGCTGTTCAAGACCAAGACCGGCGAGTTATCCGTGCGGGTGAGCAAGCTGCGGCTGCTGACGAAGAGCTTGCGGCCGCTGCCGGACAAGTTCCATGGCATGGCGGACCAGGAGCAGAAGTACCGGCAGCGCTATGTGGATCTCATCACCGATGAAGATGCACGCGCGCGCTTCGTGGCGCGCAGCAAGGCGATCTCGTCGATCCGCAACTTCATGGTCGAGCACGGCTTTCTCGAGGTCGAGACGCCGATGCTGCACCCGATTCCCGGCGGCGCGAACGCGAAGCCGTTCGTCACGCACCACAACGCGCTCGACCAGGACATGTTCCTGCGCATCGCGCCGGAGCTGTACCTCAAGCGGCTGATCGTCGGCGGCTTCGAGCGGGTGTTCGAGATCAACCGCAACTTCCGCAACGAAGGCATCTCGGTTCGGCACAACCCCGAATTCACGATGATGGAGTTCTATGCGGCGTACTGGAATCACCACGACCTGATGGACTTCACCGAGGCGGTGCTGCGGCATGCGGCGCGCCAGGCGACGGGCTCGGCCACGCTGAGCTATGCCGGCAAGCCGGTGGATCTGGACAAGCCGTTCAAGCGACTGTCGGTGCGCGATTCGCTGGTCGTGCACGCGGGCTTGAGCGAGGCCGAGGCGGACGATGCGGCGGTGTTGCGCGCGCGGCTGAAGGCGCTGGGCGAGGAGCCGCCGGCGCACTGGACGCTGCCTGAGCTGCAGTTCGGGCTGTTCGAGACCGCGGTCGAAGAGAAGCTGTGGGAGCCGACCTTCATCATCGACTATCCGGTGGAGGTGTCGCCGCTCGCGCGTGCATCGGACACCAATCCGGCCATCACCGAGCGCTTCGAGCTTTTCATCACCGGGCGTGAATACGCCAACGGCTTCTCCGAGTTGAACGATCCGGAGGACCAGGCGGCGCGATTCCAGGCGCAGGTGGCGAACAAGGATGCGGGCGACGAGGAGGCGATGTACTACGACGCCGACTTCATCCGTGCGCTGGAGTACGGCATGCCGCCGACTGGGGGCTGCGGGATCGGGATCGACAGGCTGATCATGCTGCTCACCGACAGCCCGAGCATTCGGGATGTGATCCTGTTTCCTTCGTTGCGCAAGGAAGGGTGAGGTCGGGGCGGCGCCGGTGAGGCACGGCGCTCGTGCGGCTTCGATACCTCAGCCGGGCCCTTCGATACCTCAGGGCGAACGGGGATCGGGTGGCGGCGACGAGGGCTTCGACAAGCTCAGCCCTGTCCTTCGACAGGCTCAGGACGAACGGGGGGATGAAGAGGGCACACGAGGCGCGGCTGGCGCCATCCGTGCAGACGACCGTCCACCCTGCCCCGAGAACCTACCGCTGCTTGAACACCGCCTTGCGCTTGGCCAGAAACGCCTCCATGCCTTCCTTCTGATCCTCGGTCGCGAAGAGCGCGTGGAACAGGCGGCGCTCGAACTGGATGCCGTCGGACAGCGTGCCTTCGAAGGCGCGGTTCACGGATTCCTTGGCCATCATCACGCTGGCGGCGCTCAGTTCGCACACGGCTTGGGCGGCCTCGAGCGCCGTGTCCAGCAGCTGCGCCGCAGGCACCACGCGTGAGACGAGGCCGGCGCGTTCGGCCTCCTGCGCGTCCATGTTGCGCCCGGTCAGCACCATGTCCATGGCCTTGGACTTGCCCACCGCACGCGGCAGGCGCTGGGTGCCGCCGGCGCCGGGGATGATGCCGATCTTGATCTCGGGCTGACCGAACTTCGCGGTGTCGGCGGCAATGATGAAGTCGCACATCATCGCGAGCTCACAGCCGCCGCCGAGCGCAAAGCCTGCCACCGCGGCGATCACCGGCTTGCGCACGCTGCGGATCGTCTCCCAGTTGCGGCCGATGAAGTCGCTGGTATAGGTCTCGGGAAAGTTCATCGTCACCATCGCCGAGATGTCGGCGCCGGCGGCAAAGGCTTTCTCGCTGCCGGTGATGACGATGCAGCCGATGTCGGGGTCGGCGTCGAAGGCGCGCAGCGCGTCGCCGAGTTCGTCCATCAGCGCATCGTTCAGCGCATTGAGCTGCTTGGGCCGGTTCAGGGTGATGAGCGCGGTCTTGCGGTCGCCGCTGCCGCGCAGTTCGGTGAGGATGAGTTCGTACGCCATGGAGATGCCTTCCGTGAAGATCGGCGCACTATAGGCGGCCGGCCCGGCTCGCCCCCCCGGCCGCAGCCCTCATTCGGCCGCGAGCTCGGGCTTGCGCGAGATCAGCAAGTCGATGAACGTGCTTTCGTCCTGGCGCAGGCGGATGCGCACCGGCAGGTAGCGCAGCGCCGGCGCGAACCACATCTCGGCGCTCAGGTTGCCCGGCGGCATGCTGCTGACCGGGCGCACGTAGAAGGTGTCGAGCTCGCCGAACGGGGTGGACAGTGTTTCGTGCCCGCCCACTTCGTACACCCAGGGCAGCACATGCCGCGGCAGCGCCAGCGGCAAATGGATGCGGCTGCCCGGTTCGCGCAGCGCAGGCTTGGTGTTGAAGAGGTAGGCGAGCTGCACGAACTGGCTGGCCGAGTCCTGCGCACCGGGCCAGCCGGCGCGGCGCTGGCCGTTGGCGAGCCGCACGGCATCGCCGTCGAAGCGCAGCGTCTCGCGCAGGCGGTCGCGCAGCGCCATCTTGCTGTCCTGATCGAAGCGTTCGGGCGCGAGGCCCTCGTCCGTCAGCCGGCCTTCGCTGCTCATGCGGCGGGTGAAGAGCGGTGCGAAGGTGGGGCCGATCACGGCGTCCAGATGCACCTGGTAGCGCGCGCCGGCCTTGATCCATTCCACCTGCGCCGTGCCGTGCAGTTCGCCGCGGAAGTTGCCGGTGAGGACATAGCTAAGGCGCGTGGAGCGTGGCCAGGCGAAGCCGGCGGGCGATGGGCCGGAGGCGGCCGCCTCGGGCACAGAGGCGGCGACTTCAGGCGGCACGGAGGCGGCCGGCGCGGGCTCGGCAGCGGAGGCGGGCTCGCTCGGCGGCTCGGCTTGTGCGACGGTTCCAGGCATCGGGCCCGGCGGCACAACTTCCGGCGGTGTGGCTTCCGGCGGTGCGGCTTCCGACGGTGCAGATTCGGCCGATGCAGATTCGGCCGATGCCGGTTCGGTCGGTGTCGGCTGCGGGGGCTCGTCCTCGGAAGGTTCGGGCTCGGCCGGCGCCAACGGCGGCGCGGACGCCGGCGTCGCCGGCACGGCCGCCAGCGCCACGCGGTCCGCCGGCGCCGTGCGCTTTGCCGGCCCCGGCGCGGCGGGTTTCGTGTCCGGCGGCACTTCGAGCGCCATCTCGCGCACATACACCACCTCGATGCGGGCCGGCATGTCGGCCGCGGCGCGCCAGTCGGCCAGGTGCTGGCCGATGTGCTGCACGGCGAGTGCATGCATCAGCAGCACCCCGATCACGATGGCCACACGTGCCGGCCATCGCCGCGCGGCATTGGCCCGAGGCGCTGCGTGTGGTGTCATCGAAGAACGCACGGGACTGCACCACGCGGCACTTCGACGAGCTCGGTGCCGACGGGTGTCGGGCCGCGCACCTGCTGCTTCCGCGCGTGCGGATCAGCCGCTGACCCACGCCTCGCGCAAGGCACGCGCCGCCTCGTCGGCCCGGGTGTCGACCGCCAGCGTCACCGCGCCCTCGCCAGCCGCTTCGGGCGGCAGCGCGAGCGGCAGGCGCAGCAGCCGCTGGTCGCGCGACACCAGCAGCTCGGCGCGCTGGCCGTCGGCCAGCAGGCGCACCGCATCGTCCAGGCGGCGCAGCCGCCAGTCGTTCACCGCCAGCAGTTCGTCGCCCGCGCACACACCAGCCGCTTCGGCCGCGCCGCCGCGCAGCACGTGGGTGACCTTCACGCCGGTGAGCGCACTTTCGCTCGCACGCAGGCCGAGGCGCTGCGCGGCGGTGGCGCCTTGGTGCTGCCAGCCCACGCCCAGCGGCTTCAGCAGCTCGGCCAGCGGCAGGTCGTCGGTGCCGTGCACGAAGCGGCGCAGCGTGTCGGCCATCGCCGGGCCGCCGACGGCGGTGAGCGCGGCCACGATGTCGTCCTCATCGATCGGCCCGCCACGGCTCGTCGTCCACAGCGCACGCATCACCTCGTCCAGCGAGCCGGTGCCGGCGCCGCGCAGCGTGAGGTCCAGCGCCAGCGCCACCAGCGAACCCTTGGTGTAGTAGCTGACCGTCGCATTGGGCGTGTTCTCATCGCCGCGGTAGTACTTCACCCAGGCGTCGAAGCTCGCCTGCGCCACGCTTTGCAACTTGCGCCCCGGCGTGGCCAGCACGCCGCTGATGGTCTTGCCGACGAGACTGAGGTAGCGCGCCTCATCGATCAGCCCCGCGCGCAACAGCAGCAGGTCGTCGTAGTAGGAGGTGAAGCCCTCGAAGAACCACAGCAGCTCGGTGTAGTTCTCGCAGGTGTAGTCGATGCGCGCGAAGTCGCGCGGCCGCATGCGCTTCACGTTCCAGGTGTGGAAGTACTCGTGGCTGATGAGCCCGAGCAGCGTCACCTGCGCATCGCCCAGCTCGCGGCGCCCGCGCTGCGGCAGGTCGCGGCGCGAGGCGATGAGGGCCGTGCTGGCGCGGTGCTCCAGCCCGCCGTAGCCGTCGTCCACCGCGTTGAGCATGAACACATAGCGCTCGAAGGGCGGCGGCGCGTCCGGGCCGTGCCAGAACGCGATGGCGGCCTCGCAGATGCGCTGCGTGTCGGCCAGCAGCCGCTCACCGTCGAAATCGGGCAGCGCGCCGGCGACGATGAACTCATGCGGCACGCCGCGCGCCTCGAAACGCCCGCGCCAGAAGCGGCCCAGCTCCACCGGGTGGTCGACGAACTCGTCGTAGTCCGCGGCTTCGTAGCGGCCGCAGCCGGCGCCGTCCACCTCCACCGGCCGCATAGCGGTGGCGGCCTGCCAGCCTTCGGGCAGCTCGCCGATCTGCAGCGCCTGCGGCTCGGCCTCCTGGCCGTCCACCCGCAGGAAGACGCTGGTGCCGTTGAAGAAGCCGCGCTGCGCGTCGAGAAAGGCGGCGCGCACGGAGGTGTCAAAGGCGTAGACCAGGTAGCTCACTTCGAGCGGGCTGCCGGGCTCGCAGGCCGCCTCCCAGGTCGCCTTGTCCAGCTGCTTCAGCGGAATGGGGCGTGAGCCCTGGCTGGCGGTCAGGCCCGAAAGATGACGGGCGAATTCGCGCACCAGGTAGCTGCCGGGGATCCACGCCGGCAGGCTCAGGCGCTGCCCCTCGGCGGGCCGCGCGACGCTGAGCGTCACGCGGAACTGGTGGGTGTGGGGGTCGGGAATGTCGACGCGGTAGGTGGGCATGGCGGGCAGTGGACAGGCCTCTGGCAAGACAATCCGTTCGCCCTGAGGTATCGAAGGGCGCGTGCAATGAGGGCTTCGATACCTCAGCCCAGGTCCTTCGATACCTCAGGGCGAACGGATCTCGGTGTGACGGCCGCTTCACGGCGAACGGGTCTCGGCGTGACAGGGCGCCTCAGGACGAACCGGTCTCGGCGTGGTGCGCCCCGCGCGCTCAAGGCCTGCGGCTCGCCATCAGCTGCTGCTCGAGCTGCGCCGCGTTCAGCGCACCCGGCACCCGCTTGCCGTCCTCGAACACCAGCGTGGGCGTGCCGGTCATCTTGTGCTTGATGCCCAGCGCCTTGTTGCGCTCCAGGGCCGAGGTGTCGCATTTGGCGCTGGCGGCCGCCGGGGCGTTGGCCTTGATCATCCAGTCGCGCCAGACCTGCGTGCTGTCCTTGGCGCACCAGATGTTGCGCGCCTTGTCGGATGAATCCGGGCCGAGGATGGGATAGAGGAAGGTGTAGACCGTCACGTCCTTGACCTGCTGCAGGTCGCGCTCGAAGCGCTTGCAGTAGCCACAGTTCGGGTCGGCGAACACCGCGAGCTTGCGGGCGCCACTGCCCTGCTTCCAGACGATGGCGTCCTTCAGCGGCAGGCTGGCGAAGTCGATGGCGGTGAGCTTGGCGACCCGCTGCTCGGTCAGGTTGGTGCGGCTGCGGGTGTCGATGAGCTGGCCTTCGATCAGGTGATTGCCCTCTTCGTCGGCGTACAGGATGTCGGTGCCGATGCGCACTTCGTACAGGCCGGGGATGGCCGTCTTGCGCACTTCGTCGATCTGCGGGAACTGCGGCAGGCGCTCGGCCAGGTTCTTGCGGATGGCCGCTTCGTCGGCGAAGGCGGTCTGCACCAGGGCGGCGCCCGCGAGTGCGAGCAGAAGGCGGGAGAGATGGCGGGTCGTCATGGCAGCCTCGGTTCAGGAGTCGAGCGCCCGCGCGGTGAGCCAGCGCTTGAGCGGGTGCAGTTGGTTGACCAGACCCAGGCCGCGGTTGCGCAGTTCCCGCAGCGCCGGTTGTTCATGGGCGAAAAGCCGTAGCAGGCCGTCGGTGACCTGGCTCATGGCCCAGGTCGGCGCGGCCCGCTCGCGGGCATAGCGGCGCAGCAGCTTCTCGTCGCCGAGCGCTCGCCACGGCTCACGCGCGGCAATCACCTTGCTGAGCGCGATCACGTCGGCCAGGCCCAGGTTCAGTCCCTGGCCTGCGAGCGGATGCACCACATGGGCGGCATCGCCCAGCAGCACCCAGCCGGGTCCGCACCAGGCGCTGGCGCGGCCCAGCATCAGCGGCCAGGCGGCACGCGGCGAGCCGAGTGCGAGCCGGCCGGCCGCGCCGCCCGTGGCCTCGGCCAGCGCCTGCTCGAAGCCCGCCTCGTCCAGCGCGAGAAGTTCCTGTGCCCGCGCCTCGGGCAGCGACCACACCAGCCCGTAGGAGCAGCCGGCCTGCGGCGTGTCGAAGGGCAGCAGCGCCAGCACGTCGGGCGAGCGGAACCACTGCCACGCCTGGTTGGCATGCGGCCGGTCGGCGGTGAGGCGCGCGGCAATGGCGCGGTGGCCGTAGTCGTGGCGCTCGAAATGCACGCCCAGCGCCTCGCGGCCGGCCGAGGCCTTGCCTTCGCACACCGCCACCAGCGGGGCGTCCACCGCCTCGGTCACCAACTGCACATGCGGGGCGAAGCGGATGGCCGCGGCCAGCTCCTGCTCGAGCGCGGCGGCATCGACGATCCAGGCCAGCTCGCGCACCTGCTGTTCCCAGGCGGAGAACTCGATGCGTGCGCCCGGCGCGTCGCCGGCCACGTGCATGTCGTGCACCGGGGTGGCCGCCTGCGGCGGCAGCGCCTCCCAGACCTTGAGCGAGCGCAGCAGGCCGACCGACGCAGCGTTCAGCGCATAGGTGCGCACGTCGGGCCCGGCGTGGCGGTTCTCGGCCTCGCCGAGCAGGGCCACCTGCAGGCCGCCACGCGCCAGCGACAAGGCCAGGCAGCGCCCGACGACGCCCGCGCCACGCACCAGCACATCGACGTGTTTCATCGCTGGCATTGTAGGCAGCGCCTCCTGGCCACCCTAGGCAAAATGCCCCGATGCAGACCAAGCGAAACGCCGCATGGCGGTGGGTGTTGTGGGGCGCGGCGGCGCTGCTCGTGCTGGCGGTGGGCGGCGTGATCTGGCTGGCCAGCAGCTTCGACGGCGAGCGCTACAAGCGGCTCGCGATCGACTGGATGAAGAGCGAGCACGACCGCACGTTGCAGATCGCCGGGCCGCTCGAGCTGTCGGTGTTCCCGCGCCTGGGCGTGAAAGTGGCCGGCGTGCGCCTGAGCGAGGCGGGCCGCGAGGACAACTTCCTGTCGGTCGAGCATGCGGCGGTGTCGGCTGCGCTGTGGCCGCTGCTGCGTGGCGACCTGGTGATCGGCGGCGTGGAGGCCCGCGGCGTGCGCATCGAGCTGCACGCCGATGCCGAGGGCAGGCGCAATATCGACGACTTCGTCAAGCCCGCCGCGCCCGACTCCGCGGCCAAGGACTCGGCGCCGATGCGCCTGGACATCCGCCGCATCGAACTCAGCGACGTGCAGGCGCGCGTGCGCGACGAGGCGGCCGGCATCGCGGGGGAGCTCGTCATCGCCTCGCTCAGCACCGGCCGCATCGCCGACAAGGTCGACACCTCGGCCCGTCTCAGCGCCCGCGTCGATTTCCAATCCCCCGCGGTGCAAGGCGAGCTGAACGCCGAGGCCGAGGTGACGCCCGATCTGGCCACCGGCTCCGTCGCAGTGCGCGACTTGAGCTTCGCCTTCAAGGGCGACGTGCCCGGCGCGAGCGATCTGGATGCGCTGGTCAACGGCAGCGTGGTGTGGAACGGCAACACCCGCGCGGTCGAGGCCCAGCCGCTGCGTGTGAAGGCTTCGGGCAAGGCAAACGGCATCACGCTGGAGACCAGCACGGCCTCGCTCGAACGCTTTGCGTATGCGCCGGCGTCGAAGACGCTCACGCTCACCCAGCTGCAGGCGCGGCTCACGGGCACGCAGGACGGCGCCCCGCTGTCGCTCGAGCTGGACTGGCCGGAGTTCAACGCCGGCGCCCAGGCGCTCGGCGGCAGTGCGGCCGCGGGCCGCTTCACGCGCGGCGGGGCGATGCCGCTCTCGCTGCGCTTTGCCAGCGGCACGCCCAGCGGCAGCCTGGATGCACTGCGCTTTGCCGGCTTCGAGGCCGAGCTCGCCAGCGACGGTGCGGACGGCCGCCTCGCCGGCACGCTGCGCGCGGGCCTCACGCTGCGCCCGTCGCCGCTGGCGGTGTCGCTCGACGGGCTGGACCTGGCCGCCACCTTCACACCCACCGGCGCTTCCCCGCTGTCGGTGGCCGCGCGGGGCGATGCAGGCGGCTCGGCCGAACAGGCGACATGGAAGCTCGCCGGCACACTGGACGGCGCCGCCTTCGACAGCGAAGGCGAGGCGAGGCTCACGGTGACGCCGGTCCATGTGCGCGCCGCCGCCCGCTTCGACGCGCTGGACCTGAACCGGCTGCTTCCGCCGCCGGCCGCCGCCGCGCCGCCCGCCGGCAGCGCTGGCGGCAGCGGCGACACGCCGGTGGACCTGGGCGGCCTGCGCGCGCTGGACGGCGACTTCGCGCTGCGTGTCGGGCGCTTCGCCTACCGCCACTACACGGTGGACGACGCCCGGCTCGAAGCCACGCTCGAGGGCGGCATGCTGCGCGTCACCTCGCTGCAGGGCGCGGCCTGGGGCGGCCAGTTCGACGCGCGCGGGCTGGCCGATGCGCGCGCGAGCCGCGTGGCGGTGAACGGCGTCGCGCGCGGCGTGGACATCCAGCGCCTGCTCGCGGACGTGAGCGGCAAGCACACGCTGGAAGGCACCGGCACGCTCGACGTGGACCTCGAAGCTGCCGGTCGAACGGCGCAGGAGATGCAGTCGCGCCTGGCAGGCCGCGCCGCCCTCGACATCCGCGACGGCGCGATCCGCGGCATCAACCTCGCCAAGCGGCTGCGCGAAGCCAGGGCCATGCTGGCCGGCGGGCGCGACCAAAGCCAGCCGGCGGAGACCACCGAAAAGACCGACTTCAGCGAACTGCAGGTGAGCTTCCGCGTGGCCGACGGCGTGGCACGCAGCAACGACCTGCAGGTGAAGAGCCCCTTCCTGCGCATCGGTGGTGAAGGCGCGATCGACATCGGCGCCGGTCGTGTCGACTACCTGGTGCGCGCCACGGTGGCCGATACCGCCGAGGGCCAGGGCGGCGCCGAGCTGGCGGCCTTGCGTGGCGTGACCGTGCCGGTCCGCCTCACCGGCCCCTTCGACGCGCTGGACTGGAAGATCGAGTGGTCGGCCGTGGCCAAGGGGGCCGTCGCCGGCCGGCTGAAGGACAAGCTGGCCGACAAGCTCGGCCTCAACCCGCCCGCCGGAGCGGCCAGCGCCGCCCCGCCGCCGCCCGCCACGCCGAAGGAAGCGGCGCGCGAAGCCTTGAAAGACAAGCTGAGGGACATCTTCAAATGAGTGATCTGAGCGTGCGCATTGCCGCCTTGCGGCTGCATCCGGTCAAGAGCTGCGCGGGCATCGCGGTGGACGATGCCCTGGTGATCGAGACCGGCCTCGAGTTCGACCGCGCCTGGATGCTGGTGGACGCCGACGGCCGCTTCGTCAGCCAGCGCGTGCTGCCGCGCATGGCGCTCATCCGCCCGACGCTGCGCCATGCCGACCTCGTGCTGCGCGCGCCGGGCATGCTGGCGCTGCATGTCGCGCTCGACACGGTGGAAGAGCCGGTGCGGGTGACGGTGTGGGACGACGAGGTGGCGGCCTACGACATGGGCGACCTGGCGGCGCAGTGGTTCAGCGACTTCCTCGGCCAGCCCCTGCGGCTGGTGCGCTTCGACCCGGAGCACCAGCGCCTGTCGAGCCGTCGCT
>JBIQKU010000316.1:0-1743 GCA_044506225.1 Rubrivivax sp.
CGCAAGGAGAAGGCGTGCATCAGATAGGCCGGCGCGAGGCACAGCAGCTCGCGAAGGGCCTGGCGCTGCAGCGAGGGGAGGGCGGGGGGGTCGGGCGCCGCTGCGTCCAGCACCGTGGCGGACACAGGCTCGGTGTCACGGACGAGCAGATCGTGTGAGCTGAGCATGGCGGCGGGCAGGCCGGGCAGGCCTTGCGCGTGCGAAGGTGTCGCAGTGTGCGCCATGGCGCAGCGCTTGCGCCGGCATGCACGCAGCAACGCCATGACCGGCACAGGGATGAGGGGCGGCGGCGCGCGTGCGCCGCGGACGCTACTTCAGCAGCTTGCCTTCGCCGCCGATCACCGTCACCTCCACGTACTGCGAGCCCACGCGCTGCTTCGGGCCATAGGTGATGGTCACGCCGCCAAGGTCGAAGCGCTCGATCGACTCGAGCGCCGCGATCACCTTCGCGCGCGTGGGCCGCGGCCCGGCGCGGCGCAGGCCCTCGACCAGCACCTTGGCGCCGAGGTATTCCTCGAAGTTGGTGTAGTTCACTTCCGCCTCGGGCGCGTACTTCTTCAGCGCCGCCTGGAACTCGCGTACCACCGGCAGCGACGGCCGGTAGGGATAGGGCACGACCTGGCTGATGCCCAGGCCGCGCACGTTCTCCAGGCCGCCGAGCTTGACCAGCTCCGCCGGGTCGACCACCGAGATGTTGAACAGCTGCGCGCCGCCGCCGGCCTCGCGGTACTGGCGGGCGAATGCCGCGGCGGGCTTGTTCACCGCGATCATGATGATGGACTGCGCCTGCGCCGTGATGATGCTGCGCACCGCATCGGCCACGTCGCCGGTGTTGCGCGGATAGCTGGCGGATGCGACGAGCGTCTGGCCGCGCCGCTTCAGCGCGGCCTCCACCCCGTCCAGGCCGGACTTGCCGAAGGCATCGTCCTGGTACATCACCGCGATGCGCGTGATGCCCATGGTGTTGAGCTGCGCCACCATGTGCTCCGCCTCGTCGGCATAACCGGCCCGCACATGAAAGATCCACGGGTTGAACGGCGTGCGCAGCAGCTCGCCGCCGGTGTACGGCGCTACCAGCGCGATGCCGGCGTCCGCGAGCACGTTCTCTTCCAGCAGCTTGGCGATGTTCGAGCTGCCCGCAAAGCCGAACAGCGCCACCACCTCGGGCCGGGCCACCATCTCGCGCGTCAGGCGCACCGTTTCGGGCACCTTGTAGCCGTCGTCGGCGACCAGCGTTCGGATCTGCGCGCCATGGATGCCACCGCGTGCATTCACCGCGTCGAAGCACACCTTGGCGCCCAGCACCATCTGCGCGCCGGTGGTGGCCAGCACACCCGACAGCGGCGCGATCTGGCCGATCGTCAGCACCTCGGCAGACAGGGCCGCCCGCGGGACGACTGCACCGGCGGCTGCGGCCAGCAGCAGGGTTCGGCGTCGTGTCATGGCGAGGCTCCGGGGAGAGTTAAAGCTCTCTAATCGTAAGTTTCACGACCCTTTTGCGCGCTCCGGTCGATCGAGCGCGGTGGGCGTACCTACGGGTTTGTGCGAGGCTCGGGAGCGTCCTCGGGCGGCATTCGCACGGGGCTTCTACGGGGAAGACACGACTTGCGCGAGCGGCGCGGCGTGTCGTTCGTGCGATAGGCCGGTGGCAGAAGTTCACGCCCGGCGCCAGTGGGGGGGCCCGCCGGGTGGCGGAGACGGTGAGATTCGAACTCACGAACGGGTCACCCCGTCGGCAGTTTT
>JBIQKU010000118.1:0-10945 GCA_044506225.1 Rubrivivax sp.
GGTTCAGCTCGACGAGCTTTTCCACGCCTTCGAAGGCCTTGTTGGTCAGGCCGAACAGGGTTTCGATGTTGGCCTTGTGGGCGGCGAGCAGTTGGTCAGCGGTCAGCATGTGGGTTCTCCATGAGTAGACATTTGGAAGGCCTGGCACAGCTTTGCTGCACTGCACCATGACTCTCAGTATAGGGAGCGGAACCGGCAAATCAAGCGTTTCATGTTGCATTGCAGCAGATTAGGGGGCGCGTTCTAGATGGCAGGCGCAGTCGGCCGCGGTGCGCCATCGGGGGCCATCCCGACATTCCGCGGCGCGGTGCGCCGCGAGAATGCGCGCCCATGACCGCTTCCCGACCAAACCGTTTCCGCGGCTGGGCCGTGCCCGCTGCCTTGCTCCTCCCTGTCGCCGCCCAGGCGGCCGATGTGGACGGCGCTGCGCTGTCGCCCTGGTGGGGGCTGCCCTTCGCCGGCCTGTTGCTGTCGATCGCGCTGATGCCGCTGCTGTTCACACGGCTGTGGCATCACCACTACGGCAAGATCACCGCGGCCTGGGCGGCCGCCTTCTTGCTGCCTTTTGCGCTGGTCTACGGACCCGCTGCCGCGACCGACGGCTTCCTGCACGCGCTGGTGGCCGAGTACATCCCGTTCATCGTGCTGCTCACGGCGCTGTTCATCGTCGCGGGTGGCATCTACATCAGCGGCAATCTGCGCGGGCGCCCGACGCTCAATGTGGCGATGCTCGCCATCGGCGCCGTGCTGGCGAGCTTCATGGGCACGACCGGCGCGTCCATGCTGATGATCCGGCCGATGATCCGCGCCAACGACAACCGCAAGCACCTGGCGCACGTCGTCATTTTCTTCATCTTCATCGTGTCCAACGCCGGCGGCTCGCTCACGCCGCTGGGTGACCCGCCGCTGTTCCTGGGCTTCCTGAAGGGCGTGGACTTCTTCTGGACGATGAAGCACATCTTTCCCGAGACGCTGTTCATGGTCGGCGCGCTCCTGGCGATCTTCTTCCTCCTTGATACCTACCTCTACCGCAGGGAGGGCGTGCAGCCGGTGGATCCGACGCCGGTCACGCCCCAAGGCATCGGCTTCGAGGGGCGCATCAACTTCCTGCTTCTCGCCGGCGTCGTCGGCCTGGTGCTGCTCAGCGGGTTCTGGAAGTCCGGCACGGCGTTCGTTGTGGCCGGTGCCGAGGTGACCTGGGCGGCGCTCGTGCGCGACATCGGCCTGGTCGTGCTGTGCCTGCTGTCGCTGCGGCTCACGCCCGACAGCGCGCGCGAGCAGAACCAGTTCACCTGGGAGCCGATCGCCGAGGTCGCCAAGCTCTTCGCCGGCATCTTCCTGACCATCATCCCGGTGATCGCCATGCTGCGCGCCGGCGTGGACGGCCCCTTCGGCGCGGTGGTCGCCGCCGTCACCGGGCCGGATGGCCAGCCCATCCCGGCGATGTACTTCTGGGCGACCGGCGCCCTGTCGTCCTTCCTCGACAACGCGCCCACCTACCTGGTGTTCTTCAACACCGCCGGCGGCGATCCGCAGGTGCTGATGACCGAACTCGCCACGACGCTTGCAGCCATCTCCGCCGGCGCCGTCTTCATGGGCGCCAACACCTACATCGGCAATGCGCCCAACCTGATGGTCAAGGCGATTGCCGAAGACCGCGGCGTGCGCATGCCGAGCTTCTTCGGCTACATGCTGTGGTCGTTCGGCATCCTGGTGCCGCTGTTCGTGGTGATGACCTTCATCTGGCTGGTCTGAGAGAGAAAAGAGGAAAGCGACATGAAACCCAGCGTGCTGGTGGCAAGAGCCGTGTTCCCCGAGGTCGTCGCGCGGCTGCGCGAGCATTTCGAGGTCGATGTCAACGACGACGACCGCGTCTGGCCCAAGGCCGAGCTGAGCGAACGCCTGCGCGGCAAGCAAGGCGCCTTCATCACCGCCAGCGAGCGCATCGATGCCGAGGTGCTGGACGCCAACCCAGAGCTGCGCGCGGTGTGCAACATGGCGGTGGGCTACAACAACATCGACGTGGCGGCCTGCACCGCGCGCGGCGTGCTGTGCAGCAACACGCCCGACGTGCTTACCGAGACCACCGCCGACTTCGGCTTCGCGCTGATGATGTCCGCCGCGCGCCGCATGGCCGAGGCCGAACACTGGCTGCGGCGCGGCGAGTGGACCAAGTGGTCCTACGACGCCTTCGCCGGCTCGGATGTGCACGGCGCGACGCTGGGCATCCTCGGCATGGGCCGCATCGGCCAGGCGATCGCCCGGCGCGGCGCGCACGGCTTCGGCATGCGCGTGCTCTATCACAACCGCACCCGCCTCGGCGAGGACATCGAGACACGCTGCCTGGCCACGCTGGTGGACAAGCAGACGCTGCTGCGCGAGGCTGACCACCTGGTCATCGTGGTGCCGTATTCGCCCGCCTCGCACCACGCGATCGGCGAGGCCGAGCTGGCACAGATGAAACCCACCGCCACGCTGACCAACATCGCCCGCGGCGGCGTGGTGGACGACGCCGCGCTGGCACGCGCCCTGGCCGCACGCCGTATCGCGGCGGCGGCGCTCGATGTGTTCGAGGGCGAACCGTCGGTGCACCCCGAGCTGCTGAAGGTGCCCAACATCGTGCTGACGCCGCACATCGCGAGCGCCACCATCGCCACGCGCCGCGCGATGGCCGATCTGGCGGCCGACAACCTCATCGCCGCACTCGGCTTCGGCCCGAACGCCGGTCGCCCGCCGACGCCGCTCAACGCCGAGCTGCTGGCCCCCGGCGCCTGAGGAGCCGCCGGCGCGCCTGAGCCCGGCTGCGAGAATCCACGGCATGGAATTCCTGCCCTGGGTCATCGTTGCGCTGGTGGCGCTCAATCTCTTGCTGGTGCTGTGGTTCGGGCTGCGGCGCAGCGCCGGCGACAGCGCACGTGCCGAAGCCCGCGAAGCCGCCGCCCGGCTGGCCGACGACTTCCGCACCGGCTTCGAGCGGCTGGAGCGCGAGCTGCGCGACGAGGTGAACCGCAGCGCGCAAAGCACACGCAGCGAGATGGCCGGCACGCTGGGCGTGTTCCAGCAGACGCTGCTGCACCAGCAGGGCGACGTGGCGCGCACCCAGAACGAGCAGATCGACAGCTTCCGCACCCAGCTCGCGAGCATGCAGACGGCAGTGAGCCAGACGCTTCAATCCGCCGTGGGCAGCCAGACGGCGCAGGCGCAGGCTTCGCGCGAAGCGCAGGACGCGGCGCTGCGGCGCTTCTCCGAGACGCTGGCCGAGCAGCTGCGGGCGCTGTCGGACGCCAACGAACGCCGGCTGGTGGAGGTGCGCACGCTGGTCGAGCAGCGCCTGACCACGCTGCAGCAGGGCAACGAGCAGAAGCTCGAGCAGATGCGCGCCACCGTCGACGAGAAGCTGCACGCGACGCTGGAGGCGCGCCTCGGTGAGAGCTTCAAGCAGGTGGCCGAGCGGCTGGAGCAGGTGCACCGTGGCCTGGGCGAGATGCAGACGCTGGCGCGCGACGTCGGCTCGCTCAGCCGCACGCTGAACAACGTCAAGACGCGCGGCACCTTCGGCGAGGTACAGCTCGCCGGCCTGCTCGAGCAGGTGTTCACGCCCGAGCAGTACGCCGCCAGCGTGGAAACGGTGCCGGGCAGCAAGGCGCTGGTGGACTTCGCCATCCGCCTGCCGGGGCGGCGGGAGGACGGTGCGCCCATGTGGCTGCCGATCGACGCCAAGTTCCCGCGCGAGGATTACGAGCGCCTGCTCGATGCACAGGAGCGTGCCGACCCGGCGGGCGTGGAGGCCGCGGCCAAGGCGATCGAGACGCGGCTGCGCCTGGAGGCGCGCTCGATCCGCGACAAATACATCGCCGCGCCGCACACCACCGACTTCGCCATCCTCTTCGTGCCCACCGAAGGGCTTTATGCCGAGGCGCTGCGCCGCCCGGGGCTCATGGAATCGCTGCAGCGCGATTGCCGCGTCACGCTGGCCGGCCCCACCACCTTGCTCGCCACGCTGACCAGCCTGCAGATGGGATTCCGCACGCTGGCGCTCGAGAAGCGCAGCGCCGAGGTCTGGGAGGTGCTGGGTGCGGTGAAGACCGAGTTCGCCAAGTTCGGCGACGTGCTGGCCAAGACGAAGAAGAAGCTGGACGAGGCTTCGCGCACCATCGATGCGGCCGAGGTGCGCACACGCGCCATGGCGCGCAGCCTGCGCGGTGTCGAGGCGCTACCGGACGCCCGCGCGCAGCAGCTGATTCCGCTGGCGGCGCTGGCTGAAGACGCGGCGGCCGGCGACGAGGGCGAATAAGCCCGCGCCTGCCGGGTGGTCAGAAGCGGATGCCTTCCGGCGAGGTGGTTTGCGGCGTGGGCCGCATGTCGGGGCCGGCCGGCAGCACCGGCGCCGCCGGCGTCGCCGGCACGGCGGCCGCCGGCTGCACCAGCGGCTCGGCGGGTGGCTGGCGGTAGGTCGCCGGCAGGCGCGATTCGCGCGGGTAGCCGGCCGCATCCAGGTAGGCGTTCCAGTTGTCTGCCTGCAGGCCGTTGAGTACCTGCGCGCCCACCGTCAGCACCGGCACCTCGCGCCCGCCGGTCAGGCGCTGCAGCGCGGCGGAGTCTTCCACCGTCACCGCGACGCGTTCCGAATAGGGAATGCCGCGCTCTCGCAGCAACGCACGGCCGGTGTCGCAGGGCGCGCAGTTGGCCGTGGTGTAGAGCGTGACCGGATAGCGGTTGGCCGCCTCGCGCAGTTCCTGGGGCAAGGCGGTGCTGCCGCTGTCCGTGCGCGCTGCGCTGCCCAGCGGCGTGACCCGCTCGCCCGGCTCGGTGGCCGGTGGGCGGTCGGTGTAGGTCACGCGTCCGTCGGGGCCGACGATCTTGTATTGCGCCTGCGCCGCAGCGGCGAACAGCAGGGCGGCGAGCGGCAGGGCGCGAACGGCTGCGCCTATCGTTGAAGTCATGGAAGCTCCGCGGGCGATGGGTCGGCGCAATCTAACCGCTGCCGCCGGGCGCTTCAACCCATGCCCTGATGGCGCAGCAAGGCGTCGATGCGGGGCTCGCGCCCGCGGAAGGCCTTGAAGCTTTCCATCGCCGGGCGGCTGCCGCCGGCTTCGAGCACGGCTTGCCGGTAGCGGCGGCCGGTGTCGACGTTGAGCACGTTGCCGTCCTGCGCTGTCTCCTCGAAGGCGCTCCAGGCGTCGGCGCTCAGCACCTCGGCCCACTTGTAGCTGTAGTAGCCGGCCGAATAGCCGCCGGCGAAGATGTGCGAGAAGCTGTGCTGGAAGCGGTTGAAGGCCGGCGGCACGAGCACCGCCACCTCGCGGCGCACGGCATCGAGCAGGCCCTGGATGTCGGCTTCGGCGCCGGGCTCGGCGTGCAGCCGCATGTCGAAGAGCGCGAACTCCACCTGGCGCAGCGTCTGCAGCCCGCTCTGGAAGTTCTTCGCGGCGAGCATGCGGTCGAAGAGCGCGCGCGGCAGCGGCTCGCCGGTGTCGACGTGGGCGGTGAGGCGCCGGACCACCTCCCATTCCCAGCAGAAGTTCTCCATGAACTGGCTGGGCAGCTCCACCGCGTCCCACTCGACCCCCGAGATGCCGGCCACGCCGATGTCGTCCACCCGCGTGAGCATGTGGTGCAGGCCGTGGCCGAACTCGTGGAAGAGGGTGGTGACGTCGTTGTGCGTGAGCAGCGCCGGGCGCGCCGCGCCGTCCGCCGCCAGCGGCGGCGTGAAGTTGCACACGAGGTGGGCCACCGGCGTCTGCAGCGAGCCCTCGGGCCGCGCCCAGCGGCCGCGCACGTCGTCCATCCAGGCGCCGGAGCGCTTGCCGTTGCGCGCGTAGGGGTCGAGGTAGAACTGGCCGACCAGCTCGCCGCCCCGCTCGATGCGGAAGAAGCGCACGCTCGGGTGCCACACCGGCGCGGTGTCGGGGCGGATGCTCACCTCGAACAGCGTCTCGACGATGCGGAACAGGCCTTCGAGCACCTTGGGCTCGGTGAAGTACTGCTTCACCTCCTGGTCGCTGAAGGCGTAGCGCGCTTCCTTGAGCTTCTCGCTCGCGTAGGCGATGTCCCAGGCCTGCAGCTCGGGCAAGCCCAGCTCCGTGCGCGCGAACTCGCGCAGCTCGGACAGATCCTTTTCGGCATAGGGGCGCGCACGCCGGGCCAGGTCGCGCAGGAAGTCCATCACCTGCTGCGGCGAATCGGCCATCTTGGGCACGAGCGACACGTCGGCGAAGCTCGCGTAACCGAGCAATGCCGCCTCTTCCTGCTTGAGCGCGACGAGCTCGCGCATCAGCGCGGAGTTGTCTTGCTCGGGCGGGCCGAGTTCGCTCGCGCGCGTGACGTAGGCGGTGTAGAGCTTCTCGCGCAGCGCGCGGTGGCTGCCGTACTGCATCACCGGGAAGTAGCTCGGGAAATGCAGGGTGATCTTGTGACCCGCCTTGCCCTCGGCCTCGGCCGCGGCGCGTGCGGCCTGCTTCACGTCCTCGGGCACGCCGGCGAGCTCCTCGTCGCTCGCGTAGTAGGCAAAGCCGTCGGTCGCGTCCAGCACATGCTCGGAGAACTTCTGCGCGATCTCGGCCTGCTCTTCCTGCAGGCGCTGGAAGCGTGCCTTGGCCTCGCCCTGCAGTTCGGCGCCGGAGAGCACGAAGTCGCGCATCGCATTCGACAGCGCGCGCTTGCGCGGCGCGCTCAGCGCGGCCGCGGCCGGCGAGCTGGCGATGGCCTTGTACTTGGCGTAGAGGCGCTCGTCACTCGCATGCCGGGTCGCGAGTTCGGTGACCTTGGGCAGCGCGGCGTTGTAAGCCGCGCGCAGCTCGGGCGTGTCGGCCACCGACTTCAGGTGGCCGACCGCGCCCCAGGCGGTGCGCAGGCGCTCGCTGCTCACGTCGAGCACGGCCGACAGCGCGTCGTAGTCGGCCGGCACCGCGTCGCTGACCGCATGCTCCAGCGCGTCGTCAGCGGCCTTCAGCAGCGTGTCGATGGCCGGCGCGACGTGTTCGGGCCGGATGGCATCGAAGGCGGGAAGGCCGGAGCTCTGGAGCAGGGGATTGGTCATGCCTTAAGTCGTCCTTGTGTGCAAAGCGATCAGACCGCCGCGGCGGCCGTGCGTTCCGCGGCCTCGATGGTGTTGACCAGCAGCATGGCGCGCGTCATGGGGCCGACGCCGCCGGGCACCGGCGTGATCCAGCCGGCCACCTGCGACACGCCGGCGAAGTCGACGTCGCCGCAGAGCCGGCCGTCATCGTCGCGGTTCATGCCCACGTCGATCACCACCGCGCCCGGTTTCACCATGTCGGCTGTCAGCACATTGCGCTTGCCGACGGCGGCTACGACGATGTCGGCCGAGCGGGTATGAAAACCGAGATCGGGGGTCGCACTGTGGCAAATGGTGACGGTGGCGCTCGCCTGCAAGAGCAGCATGGCCATGGGCTTGCCGACGATGTTGCTGCGCCCGATCACCACCGCATGCTTGCCGCGCGGATCGCAGCCGATGGATTCGAGCATCTTCATGCAGCCATAGGGCGTGCAGGCCTTGAAGCCGCGCTGGCCGATCATCAGCGCGCCGGCGCTCGCGACATGGAAGCCGTCCACGTCCTTGAGCGGCGAGATGGTCTCGATGACCTTGTTCGCGTCCATGTGCGGCGGCAGCGGCAGCTGCACCAGGATGCCGTCGATGGACGGGTCGTCGTTGAGCGCGCGGATGCGCTCGAGCAGTTGCGCTTCGGTCAGCGTGCTGTCGTACTTCTCGAGCACCGAATGAAAGCCGCTTTCCTCGCAGTCCTTGACCTTGTGGCGCACATAGGTGGCCGAGGCGGGGTTGTCGCCCACGAGCACGACCGCGAGCCCTGGGGTGTGGCCACGCGCGGTGAGCGCGGCGGCGCGCTTCGCGACCTCGGCGCGGATCTTCCTGGCGAGGGCGTTGCCGTCGATCAGCTGGGCGGTCATGGTGTGCTCCGAGTCAAGGATTCCAAATGCAGAAGGCCGCTTTGTCAGCGGCCTTCGTGCGGGTGAAGTGATGTCAGGTCTTGGATTGCGCGCCGAGTGCGATCTTGAGCAGATCGGCCACCGTGTTGGCGTTCAGCTTTTCCATGATGTTGGCGCGGTGCGCCTCCACCGTCTTGATGCTGATGCCCAGGTCGTCGGCGATCTGCTTGTTCAGGCGGCCGGCGACGATGCGCTCGAGCACCTGCGCCTCGCGCGTGGTCAGGCGCGACAGCAGGGCGTCGCGGCTGGCGGCTTCCTGGTGCTGGCTGAACGCGGTGCGCGCCTGCTCGAGCATGCGCTCGACGAGGCTGAGCAGCTCTTCCTCGTTGAAGGGCTTCTCGATGAAGTCCATCGCGCCCTTCTTCATCGTGGTGACGGCCATGGGCACGTCGCCGTGGCCGGTGATGAAGACGATGGGCAGCGGGCTCTTGCGCTCCATCAGGCGGTCCTGCAGTTCGAGGCCGCTCATGCCTTCCATGCGGATGTCGGCGATCAGGCAGGCGACCTCGCGCGGATCGAAGCGCGACAGGAACGATTCGGAGGAATCGAAGCACTTGACGCGGTAGTCCTTGCCTTCGAGCAGCCACTGCAGCGAGTCGCGCACCGCTTCGTCGTCGTCGACGACGTAGACCGTGCCTTTCTTCGGAATCAGGCTCATGAAGTCACAGCAGAGTTGGTGGAGGAAAGTGCTTCGGAGCGAGTGCTCTCGACAGGCAGCGTAAAGGTAAAACGACAGCCCGTGACCGACTCGCCATTGTAGAGGTTCTCTGCGCGCATCCTGCCCCGGTGCGACTCGACGATGGAGCGGCACAGGCTCAGGCCGATGCCCAGGCCGTCGGCCTTGGTGGAGAAGAAGGCCTCGTACAGGCGCGAGATCATTTCCTCCTGCAGGCCCGGGCCCATGTCGGTGACGCTGAATTCGATCACGCCGCCTTCCTCGGGCGTGTGCCGCGGCACGACCCGCAGCTCGATGTTGCGCCGTGAGGGCGGCAGCTGCGCGCTGTCGATGGCCTCCGCCGCGTTCTTCAGCAGATTGAGCACCACCTGCTCGATGAGGATGGGGTCGCACATCAGCGTGGGCAGGCGCTGCGCCACGTAGACGTGGATCTGCACATTGCGTCGCCGCAGCTCGAAGTTCGCGAGCTCCACCGCATCCTCGACGATGACCCGCGCCTGCGAGGGCTGGCGCTGCGGCTCGCTGCGCTTCACGAAGTTGCGGATGCGGTGAATGATCTGCCCGGCACGCTGCGCCTGCTTGGCGGTCTTCTCCAGTGCCGCTACCAGGTCCTCGCGGCCGATGGTCTCGGCCTTCACGCGCGAGACCATGCCGTTGCAGTAGTTGGTGATGGCGGTGAGCGGCTGGTTCAGCTCGTGCGCCACCGAAGAGGCCATCTCGCCCATGGTCATCAGCCGGCTCGTGACCTGCGCCTTCTCGGCCTGGGCCGCGGCCAGTGCCTCGGCCGCACGGCGCGCGGTGATGTCTGTCGCGATCAGCATCTGCGCGAGGCGCCCGTCGGTCCATTGCAGGTAGCGCGCGCGCACGTCGAACCATTTGCCCAGCTGCTGGATGAAGACCTCGTGCGGCGCCGAGCCGGCATCGGTGAGGTGCTGGGTGGGCAGGCCGCCCAGGCTGTCCACGGAATCGTCCAGGTCGCTCAGCTGCGGGAAGGCCGGGTCGTCGCCGGCCAGCAGCGCATGGCCGTGCGCCTCGGCACCGAACCACAGCCGGTAGGAATGGTTGGCGAACAGCAACTCGCCCTGCTGCACCGACAGCACCGACACCGACGCGTCCAGCCCCTCGAGCACGGTGGTGAAGCGTTCGTGCGAAGCGGAGAGCTGGTCGCGGATGCGCTTGGCCTCGGTGATGTTGGTCATCGAGGTCATCCAGCCGGTCTGCTGGCCCTTGGGATCGATCAGCGGCGAGACGTACATGCGCGCATCGAACAGCGTGCCGTCCTTGCGCATCACCTTCACCTCGATGCCGCCGGCGGGGCTTCGGCCCTGCAGCTCCTGCTGGAACAGGCGGTGGTTCTCGTCGACCCGGTCGTGCGGCCAGTGGGGGAAGGGCGGCTGGCGACCGATGAGCTCGCTCTCCGAGAAGCCGGTCATCGCGCAGAAAGCCGGGTTGACGTAGGTGATGCGGCCTTCCATGTCCATGGCGCGCATGCCGGTGAGCATGGAGTTCTCCATCGCCCGGCGGAAGTTCGCCTCCGACACCAGCGCGCTTTGCATCTGCAGGCGCCGGCGCATGTGGCGCCAGGTGCCGAGCAGCATCCACACGGTGAGCACCGACAACGCGGCCACCATCCAGAACAGCCCGTTGCTCACCAGGCCGATCGAGGTGCGGTGGCCCTGGCCGCGCAGCACCATGCCGTTGCCGGCCGGGCCGATGGGCACGTCGTGCACGATGGCCGCAGCCGGTGCCTGCTTGCCCTGCGGCATCACGACCGTGCTGGCGAGCACGCGGCCGTCGGCATCGAGCAGGCTCATCGCATGGCGGTTTGAGACCTCGGCCGGCACGAAATAGCGCATCAGGCTGGCGATCGAGTACTCGGCGATCAGCACGCCGCTGAAGTTGCTGCGGTCGATGAGCGGCACGTGCACCTGGATCACCGGGCTGCCGTAGCTGTCCTTGAAGGGGCTGGTGTAGACCGGCTGGCGCGCGCTGCGGGCGCTCTGGAAGGCGGCCTCGGGCGCCGTCTCGGCATCGGCCTTGGGCAGCGTGGCGCCGCCTTCCTCGCCGGTGAGCCCGGTCTCGGGGTGGAAGCTGATCGCCGAGTAGTCCGCGCGCCGCATGCGGTTCGCGTTGAGCCACGCGAGGTGATTGATCTCGGGCCGTTCGCGCGTGAAGCTGGCCGCCTGGTCGAGAAACTGCTCGCGGTCGATGGCGCGGGTGACGATCTCCCGCGCGATGCGCACGAGCTGCTCCTGGTTCTCGATCAGGCGCAGGCGGATCTGCTGCTGGGCGATCTCGGTG
>JBIQKU010000119.1:0-10857 GCA_044506225.1 Rubrivivax sp.
TCTGCACCTCGTGGAACTTCTGCGAGTAGATGTTGGACCAGGTGTTCTCCTGGCCATCGACCACGCCGGTCTGCAGGGCCTGGTAGACCTCGGCGAAGGCCATCTTCTGCGGGTTGGCGCCGACCGCGCGGAACTGCGCCTCGAGCACGTCGGAAGCCTGGATGCGGAACTTCAGTCCCTTCACGTCGTCGGGGCGCTGCAGCCGGTCCTTGTTGGTGGACAGCTGCTTCATGCCGTTGTGCCAGTAGGCCAGGCCGAGCAGCCCCTTGTTCTTGATCGAAGTGAGCAGCGACTGGCCTTCGGGGCTGCCCTGGAAGCGGTCCACCGCGGCGATGTCGTCGAACAGGAAGGGCAGGTCGAAGATCTGGATCTTCTTGGTGTAGCGGTCGAACTTGGACAGCGAGGGCGCGATCAGGTGCACATCGCCCAGCAGCAGGGCTTCCATCTCCTTGGCGTCGCCGAAGAGCTGGGAGCTCGGGAACACCTGCACCTGCACCTTGCCGGCCAGCTTCTTCTCGGCGATCTCCTTGAACTTGAGCGCGCCCTGGCCCTTGGGCGTATGTTCGGCCACCACATGGCTGAACTTGACGACAAGGGGTTGCGCCTGGGCGGGGCCGGCGAGGGCGACCATGGCAAACACGGCACAGGCGAGCAGCGACTTCATCATGGGAGGGTTCCTTCGCATTCGGTGGAGCAGGAAGATGAGTCCCAGGGTGCGGACCCGGCAAGCACTCAGGCTATCGGCTGCACCTGGGCATTCCGAGGGGGATTTCCCGCAAGCGGGGTCTTCCAGCTTGACGAGGGCCAGGCGCGGCGACTGCGGGCCTTCAGCACTGCAGTGAGCTGCCGATAAGGACGCCATGCCGGAGTCGAAAGCCGATCGCCGCCTGACCGACGCCGCCACCCTCGTGCGGCACCAGCGCCTGCGCCTGCGCCAGGCGCTGGTCGTGCTGCTGCTCGGCCTGGGCATCAGCGCGGGCATGGTGCTGGGCGGTGTGCTCGGCGTGCTCGAGCCGCGCAACGTCGCCGTGTGGATTGCCGGCACCCTCGGCGGCGAGCTGGTCTTCTACGGGCTGATCCGCAGCGGCTGGAACCTGCGCCTGTCGGCCGATGCCGCGCTCACCCTGCCGCAAAGCGTGTTCGGCGTGCTCACGGTGGTGGCCGCCTATGTGCTGTTTCCGCCGATACGCGGGCTCGCGCTGATGGCGCTGGCCGTGGCGACCGCCTTCGGCATCTTCGCGCTCAAGGCGCGCACCGTGGCGCGGCTGACGGTGTTCACTCTTGTCGTCTTCGCCGTCACCATGACGAGCGCCGCGCTGCTCGCGCCGCAGCGCTTTCCGCCGCGCATCGAGCTGCTGCACTTCAGTTATCTGGTGGTGCTGCTGCCGCTGCTGTCGCTGCTGTCGGTACAGCAAAGCGCGCTGCGCCGCAAGCTGCGCGACCAGCGTGACCAGATCGAGCAGGCCATGGTGCGCAACCGCTTGCTCGCGACGCAGGACGAACTGACGGCGCTGCCCAACCGCCGCCACATCGTCGAGCTGCTCAACGCCGAACTGCGCCGCGGCGGCGAGCCGCCGTGCCTTGCGCTGCTCGACATCGACTACTTCAAGCAGATCAACGACACGCACGGCCACGCCTGTGGCGACACCGTGCTGCAGGCCTTTGCCGCCTGCGTGCGCGGCGCCCTGCGCGACACCGACGTGGTGGCCCGCTGGGGCGGCGAGGAGTTCCTGGTGATGCTGCCGCGCACCACGCCCGCCGCCGCCGAGGCGGTGATCGAGCGGGTTCGTGCCCAGGTGGCGGCCGCGCCGGTGATGCTCGGCGACGTGAGGCTGCCGGTGTGCTTCTCGGCCGGCATCGCGCGGCACCATGTGGGCGACAGCGGCTCGGCCACCATCGGGCGCGCCGACGCGGCGCTGTACAAGGCCAAGTCGTGGGGACGCAACCGCAGCGTGCTGGACGGCGTGAGCGCCGCGAACGCGGCCCATCACACGGCCCCGGCCGCCATGGGGGCCTGAAGCGCGCGGGCATCGGTGCCGGCCTACGATGGGCGTCTTTCACCCGCACCGAAAGGCCGACGATGAAAGCCCTCTGGAACGGCGCCATCCTTGCCGAAAGCGACGACACCGTGATCGTGGAAGGCAACCACTACTTCCCCGAAGCGAGCGTCGACAAGCAGTACCTCACCTTCAGCAACCACCGCACGAGCTGCCCCTGGAAGGGTCAGGCGCACTACCACAGCCTGCTGGTCAACGGCGAGCTCAACCCCGACGCCGCCTGGTACTACCCCGAGCCCAGCGAGGCGGCGGCGCAGATCAAGGGCCGCATCGCCTTCTGGAAGGGTGTGCAGGTGGTCGATTGAGTCTGCGGCCCTAGAGCATCTCGTCCGGCGCCAGCGGCGCCAGCAGGCGCAGCGCCCAGCGCAGCCACGGGCTCGCGCCGGGTTCGTCGGTGGCCACCTGCGGCGGCGAGCCATCGTCGTTGGGAGGACCGGTCCAGCGCAGGCTCCCGTCGGTGTCCAGCGACAGCCGCCAGGCGGCATCGTTGCAGATGGCCTCGTACATCCCGGCGATCTCGCCGGCAATCGCCGGGCTGTGCACCAGCACGCCGACCTCGCTGTTCAGGCGGTCCGAGCGCGGGTCGAAATTCATCGAGCCGATGAGCACGCGCTGCTCGTCGATGACGAAGGCCTTGGCATGCAGCTTGGACGCGGAGGACCCGAAGCGCCCCAGCCGCACCCGGGTGTGGCCGACCTCGGGGCGCAGCTCGTGCAGCATGGCGCCCAGGCGCAGCAGGTCCTCGCGGTAGCGGGCATAGCCGACATGCACCACCGGCGCGTCGGTGGCCGCGAGCGAGCTGGTCAGCACGCGCACGGTGATGCCGCGCGCGCGCAGCTCGCCGAGCAGGGCCATGCCGTGTGCCCCCGGCACGAAATAGGGCGAGACGAGGATGACCTCGCGCTGCGCGGAGCGCAGCAGGGCATCGATGTCGTCGAACATCGTTTCCTGCGGTGCCGGGTCTTCGGCATGGTTCAGCTTGCTCGGCCGGTCGGCCAGCACGCGCGCCGGGGCCCACACCAGCGGCAGGCGCTGCGCGGCGAGGTCGCGCGACAGCGCGCCGGGCGGCGGCGTCGCGGCGGCCACCGGCGCCTTTGCGGCCGCGGCGGCGCGCGCAGCCTGTGCCGGCGGCACGGGAGGCGGATCGATGGGCAGGGGGTCGTCGCGCAACTCCCGCCGCGGCGGCGGCGCGGGCGCGATGAACATCGCCGCCGGATAGGCGAGCGGCCCGTTCCAGAAGCGGTCGAAGGAGCGCGACAACGCGCGCGCCGCCGGCCCGGCCACCAGCAGGTCCAGGTCGACGAAGTTGCTGGTGTCGCTGCGCACGAAGTACGGATCGCCCAGGTTGCGCCCGCCGGTGATGGCCACCGCGTTGTCGGCCACGAACAACTTGTTGTGCATGCGCCGGTTGATGCGCGCCAGGTCGTGCAGCGAGCCCAGCACCCGCGTGAGGATGGAGGCTCGCCCGGCGGGGAAGGGGTTGTACAGCCGCACCTCGACATTCGGGCGGTCCATCAGCGCGAGCAGCGCGTCGTCGGCGCCCGCGGTGTTCAGGTCGTCCAGCAGCAGGCGCACGCGCACGCCGCGGTCGGCGGCGGCATGCACACGCTCGAGGATGACGTGCGCCGACACGTCCTTGCTGATCGCGTAGTACTGGAGGTCCAGCGTGCGACTGGCGTGGTCGGCGAGCGCGAGGCGTGCGTCCAGCGCATCGTCACCGGCGATGAGCGAGCGAAAGCCGGACAGCCGCGGGTTCGGCGCCGCCTGCGCCACCAGCCGCCCGAGCGGCGTGGCCGCCGGCTCGCGCAAGGCCTCGCTCTGCGGCAGTTCGGGGCGCGGCGGCAGGCTGGCACAGCCGCCGAGCACGCACAACGCCAACAGCACGGCCGCCAGCGCGGCAGGCAGCAGCCCCGCCGGCCGCTGCCTGCGGCCATCGGCCGAGGGATAGGGCATGGGCGAGGCACTCATTCGAGCGCTGCTTGGCACGGCGCGTGCCCACACGACGCTTGCATTCGGTCGCGGAGGCGGCGCCGGCTCACGCTAGGCTTCGGCTTTTCCGCAGGAGCCTTCATGCCCCGCCTGGTTCTGGACGAATCACGCATCCATCCGAACATCCGCGAGCGCATCGCCACGCTGAATGTCGACATCGTGCACAACGTGCAGTCGGCGGTGAACTCCAACCCCGTGCTGGTCGTCGGCATGGCGGGCAACCCGTTCTGCCGGCGTGCGCGCGCGGCGCTGGAGGCGGCGCGCCAGCCCTATCACTACCTGGGCTTCGGCAGCTACCTGTCGCAATGGCGCCGGCGCACGGCGCTGAAGATGTGGACCGGCTGGCCGACGCTGCCCATGGTGTTCGTGCGCGGCGCGCTGGTGGGCGGTCATGCCGAGCTGCAGGCGCTGATCGACAGCGGCGAGCTCAAGCGGCTGCTCGGCGAGTGAGCCGCATCGCGCTTGCCGCTGGCGTGCTGGCCGCCTGCCTCGCGGGCACGGCAGCAGGTGCCGCGTCGCACGATGCGCAGCCCGTGCCCTGCCGTGTCGACGGGCTGCCGCATGAGGTGCGCTGCGGCCGGCTGCAGCGGCCGCTGGACCCGAGTGCACCGCAGGGCCGCCGGATCGAGCTGCACTACGTGGTGGTGCCGGCCCTGGCGCGACAGGCGCGGCCCGATCCGGTGTTCTTCATCGCCGGCGGGCCGGGGCAGAGCGCGATCGCGCTCGCGCCGCATGTGATGCCGCTGTTCGCGCGGCTCAACAACCGGCGCGACATCGTCTTCGTGGACCAGCGCGGCACCGGGCGCTCGACGGCGCTGCGCTGCGAAGGCGACGACGCGGCGGTGCGCCCGCTGGCCGAGCAAGCCGACGTGTCGCGCCAGCTCGCCGAACTGCGCGCCTGCCGCGAGGCGCTGGCCGCGCGGCCCGATCTGGGTGGGTCCGATGCGCTGCGCTTCTTCACCACCTCGATCGCGATGCAGGACCTGGACGCGGTGCGCCGCCGGCTTGGCGCGCCGCAGATCAACCTGGTCGGCGTGTCCTACGGCACGCGCGCGGCGCTGGACTACCAGCGGCAGTTCGCAGCGCACGTGCGCCGCAGCGTGCTCGACGGCGTGGCGCCGCCCGGTCTGTCCCTGGCGCACAGCCTGGCGGCGGATTCGATGGCGGCCTTCGACGCCCTGCTCGACGCCTGCGCCGCCGAGGCCGAATGCGCGCAGCGCCATCCGCGGCTGCGCGAGGACTGGGCATCGCTGCTTGCCGGCCTGCCGCGCGAGGTGACGCTGCCGCATCCGCTGGACGGGCGGCCCGAGCGCATCACGCTGACGCGCACGCTGCTGTGGTCGGCGGTGCGTGCGGCGCTGTATTCGCCGACGGTGGCCGCCGCGCTGCCGGCCGCCATCAGCCAGGCCGCCGAGGGCCGGGTGGGCGGGCTGCTGGCCCTGGGCAGCGTGCTGAGTGCCCGCGCGCCCGGCGGTCTCGCCACCGGCATGCACTTCTCGGTGATGTGCACCGAAGACATGGCCGGCGCTGCCCTGGCGAACGAGGCGGCGGCGCCCGGCATCGAGGCCGGCTTTGCCCGGGTGTACGAGGAGGCCTGCGCCGACTGGCCGCGCGGCCCGCTGTCCGAAGGTTTTCGCCGCATTGCCGAGAGCGCCGTGCCGGTGCTGCTGCTCAGCGGTGGCCTGGACCCCGTCACGCCGCCGCGCCATGCCGAGGCGGCGGCGACGGCCCTGGGCCTCCTGGCGCGGCATGTGGTCGTGCCGCAGGCCGGCCATGGCGTGCTGGCGCTGCCGTGCCTGCACGAGGTGGTGTGGCGTTTCATCGACGCGGATGCGGCGACGCAGGCGCTGGCCGTCGATGCCGGCTGCGCCGCCGACGTGCCGCGCCCGCCCGCCTTTGCGCCCGTCGGGCAGACGCGGGAGGCGGTGCGGTGATCGAGGTGCGCGGCCTGGCCAAGCGTTTCGCCGGCCGGCGCGGGCCGGGCCTGTGGCGGCAGGGGCGCGCGGCCGAGGTGGCGGCGGTGGCCGGCGTCCACTTCAGCGCCGCCGACGGGTGCATCACCGGCCTGCTCGGCCCCAACGGCGCGGGCAAGACCACCACCTTGCGCATGCTGGCCGGCCTGGTCGCGCCCGATGCCGGTGAGCTGCGCGTGGACGGGCTGGACGTGCGGCGCCAGCCGCGCGAGGCCCGGGCGCGCATGGGCGTGCTCACCGATGCACGCGGCCTGTACCCGCGGCTGAGCGCGCGCGAGAACATCGTCTACTACGGCCGCCTGCAAGGCATGGGGGCGGGGGCCGCACACGAGCGCGCCGAGCAGCTGGCACGCTGGTTGGACATGCGCGCGTTGCTCGATCGCCGCACCGAGGGCTTCAGTCAGGGCGAGCGGATGAAGACGGCGTTGGCGCGCGCCCTGGTGCACGACCCGCCGAACATCGTGCTCGACGAGCCGACCAACGGCCTGGACGTGCTGGCCACGCGCGCCCTGCGCGAGGCGCTGCGCTTCCTGCGCACGCCCGAAGGCGGACGCAAGTGCATCGTCTTCTCCACCCATGTGATGCAGGAGGTGCAGCGCCTGTGCGACCACGTGGTGCTCATCGCCCAGGGCCGCACCGTGGCCGCGGGCAGCGTGGAGGAGCTGCTCGCACGCACCGGCGAGCGCGATGTCGAGGAGGCCTTCGTGCGCCTGGCCTATGCGCAGGAGCTCGCGGCATGAGGCCGGCGTGGACGGTGTTCGCCAAGGAATGCACCGACGCGCTGCGCGACCGGCGCACGCTGATGGTGGTGCTGGTGTCCAGTGTGCTGCTCGGACCGCTGGTGCTCATCGCGCTCGCCAACCTGATCGCGACGCTCGAGTCGCGCGCCGAGCGCCGCGAAGTGGTGGTCGCCGGCGCCGAGCATGCGCCCGCGCTGATGAACTTCATCGCCCGCCAGACCTGGACCGTGCGACCGGCGCCGCCCGATCACGAGGCACGGCTGCGCGACGGCTCGCTCGCCGATCCGGTGATCGTCATCCCGAGCGGCTTCGAGGCGGCGCTGCAGCGCGGCGAGGCGCCGGTCATCGAGGTGGTGAGCGACAGCGCCAACCGCCGTGCCCAGGCGGGCGTGGGCGCGGCGCGCGGCCTGCTGCAGGGCTATGCGCGCGAGCGCGTGACGCTCGCCATCGCGCTGCGCGGTGTGTCGGTGGCGCTGCTCGAGCCGCTGCAGGTGCGTGCGCGGGATCTCGCCAGCACGCAGACGCGTGGCGCGCAGTTCACCGGCATGCTGCCGTTCTTCGTGCTGCTGGCGGTGCTCTACGGCGCGCTCGGCGCGGCACTCGACACGACGGCGGGCGAACGCGAGCGCGGCTCGCTCGAGCCGCTAATGATGAATCCGACCTCGGCGCGGTCGCTGGTGCTGGGCAAATGGGGGGCGGTGGCCGCGCTGGGCATGCTGGTCGCCGTGCTGAGCTGCTTCAGCTTCGTGCCGGCGCAATGGCTGCTGCGCAGCGACACGCTGGCCGCGCTGTTTCGCTTCGGCTGGCGCGAGGCCCTGTGGTTCCTTGCGCTGCTGCTGCCGTTTGCCGCGGCCGTCTCGGCCGTGCTGATGGCGGTGGCCATCCGGTGCCGCAGCTTCAAGGAGGCGCAGGCCAACAGCACGGTGGTGGTGCTGGCGGTGTCGGTGCTGCCGCTGGTGTCGATGTTCGACCTTGGCGGCGAGGCGCCCTGGCATTTCGCCGTGCCGGCGCTTGCGCAGTTCGCGTTGATGACGCGTGTGCTCGAGGGTGAGGCACCGGGCGCGCCGCAGCTGCTGCTGCCGCTCGCCGTGTGCGCGCTGGTCACGGCCGCGGCGCTGTGGTTCGTGGCGCGCTCACTGCGGCACGCGGCCCTGCGCTGAGGCGCCGGGCGGCGCTCAGGGGTGCAGGGCGCGCGCGACCTCTTCCTGCCACGGCAGGGCATGCACGATCTGGTTGAGGTGCACGGCCGCCTGCAGTCCGGTGAGCACGCCGCCATGTGCATCGATGACGCGCAGGTTGCTCACCAGACCCATGGGGTCGGACATCGCGACCACGCCGTTCTGCAGCTCCACCCAGTCCCAGGCGACGCCGGCGGCCTTGTCCGGCGACGAATCGCCCCACACGGTCTGCCCGCAGCTCGGGTGTTCGGGGTCGCCCGCAGTCAGCACGTGTGTGCCGAGGTGCACGAAGCGCAACTCAGGCGGGTGATCGGTCGGCCACACCATCGGCGGCCACGAGCGCACAATCCACGGTGGCGTCATGGGGTCGGGGCAACATGCAGTTCCTGTTGTCTGCAGTGTGTCGCCCGAGTCGCGGCCTGCCATCTGTAAAGCATTGCAGGTGAACGGCGGCCGCACGTCCATCGGCCACGACGTCGTCCCGGAGCGAGATCGGATTCATGTTGCAGGGTGGGTTCACATCGGTTCTCGGCGCACAAAGCCGGGATGACTTGTTGGGCGAGGTCGTGCGGTTCGCGCGCCAGCTCGGCTTCGACACGGTGTCTGCGACGACGGTCATCGACCACATGCTGGGCGAGTCGGAGTTCATCACGCTGCACAACACCCCCGCGTCGTACGCCGATGAGTTCGAGAACGCCACAAGCCGCCGGCGCGATCCGGTGATGCAGCACTGCAAGCGGCAAAGCGTGCCCATCATCTGGAACCAGGACACCTACGTCGCCGCCGGCCTCGGCGAGAAGTGGGAGTCCCAGGCGCGCTTCGGCTACCGCACCGGCATCGCGCTCGCCCTGCACCTGCCCGAGGGCCGGCATTTCTTCATGGGCGTCGACCGCGACCAGTCGCTGCCGCCGAACCCGGCCGAAGTGACGCGGCTCGTCGCCGATTTGCAGCTGTTCGCGGTGCACGCGCTCGATGCCGCACAGCGGGTGCTGTTGCCGGCCGCGCCCGACTCGGACGTGCCCACACTCACTCCGCGCGAGTTGGAAAGCCTGCGCTGGACCATGGAAGGCAAGACCGCCTGGGAAGTCGGTGCCATCCTCGGCATCAGCGAACGCACCGCCGTGCTGCACGTGAACAACGCGACGCACAAGCTGGGCTGCGTGAACAAGCACCAGGCGGTGCTGCGCGCCATTCGCCTCGGACTCATCCGATAGCGCGAGCCCCATCAGGGCCCGCCCGCCCTGTAAGAGTTGACAGTTACACCGCAGAAGCCTGCCGGGTGGAATAGCGGCATGCGTGCATTCCGCACGCTGCCACCACCAGGAGCTTCAGATGCGGAACGACAAGACCTCCCAATTCCTGCCCAAGACCAAGCAAACCGCGGTCCCGCAGCCGGCGAACAAGAAGCCCGCGCCGGCGCCCCTGGACGCGGACCAGCTGAAGCAGGTCGGTGGTGGTTTCGGCCGTCCGGGTGGCCCGCACAACGGCTGGTAAGCCGCAACGCGCCGGTTTTGCCGCGGCCATCGGCGTCATCGGGATATCCCCTCTCGTCACGATGACGCCATGGCCGGGCTGTTCCGTCCCGAGGTTGTAGAAGGGCGGCAGCAGGCCTGGCTCGGCAGCATTCAGCTGGTACGGCCGGTGCCGCTGGCCGTGCTCACGACCGCGGTCGTCGCGGTCGCTCTCGCGGCAGGCGCCTTCCTCTACGAAGGCCGCTACACCCGCAAGGCTCATATCTCCGGTTATCTCGTGCCCGACCGCGGCGTGCTGCGCCTGCTCACGCCGCAGCAGGCCGTGGTGCTGGAGCGCCGCGCCGTCGAGGGCGCGCAGGTGCGTGCCGGCGACGTGCTGTTCGTGCTGTCGCTGGACCGCGCGACCTTGTCGGGCGACACCCGGGCGGCGGTGCTGGCCAGCCTGGCCGCACGCACGCGCAGCCTCGAGGACAGCGCCCGCCGGCAGGCGCAGCTGCAGCAGGAGCAACGCCAGTCGCTCGAGCGGCAGATCGAGGACATGCGCCGCGAACTGGCGCAGATCGATGCCGAAGACGAATTGCAGACGCAGCGCCTGAGCATGGCGCAGCAAGCGGTGGCACGGTTCGAGTCGCTCGAGCGCGAGCACTTCGTGTCCGCCGCGCAGGTCCAGACAAAAAGGGAGGAGTGGTTGGCGGTGCGGGCGCAGAAACAGGCGCTCGCCCGCCAGCGTACTTCCCAGCTGCGCGAACTCGGTGCGCTGCAGGCGCGGTTGCGCGAACTGCCGCTGGAGAGCCAGGCGGTGCTGGGCGGCATCGAACGCGAGATGGCCGAGGTCGCCCAGGAGGCGGCCGAGGTCGAGGCGCGCCAGCGCATCGTCATTCGCGCGCCGCAGGACGGCGTGCTGACGGCGGTGCTGGCCGAGGTGGGCCAGAGCGTCTCGCCCGAGCGGGCGCTGGCCAGCCTGCTGCCGGCCGGTGCGCGGCTCGAGGCGCAGTTGTTCGCACCGTCGAGCGCGGTCGGCTTCGTGCAGCCGCAGCAGCCGGTGCAGCTTCGCTACCAGGCCTTTCCGTATCAGAAGTTCGGCCACCACGCCGGCCAGGTGCTGGCGGTGTCGCGCACGCCGCTTCAGGCGAGCGAGCTCGCGGGCCTGCCGCTGCCCGCGGCCTTGAAGGACGCCCCTTCGGCCGAGCCGCTGTACCGCATCACCGTGGCGCTGGATCAGCAGACGGTGCAGGCCTACGGCCAGTCGCGGCCGCTGGCGGCCGGCATGCAGCTGGAAGCCGATGTGCTGCTCGACCGACGACGATTGATCGAGTGGATCTTTGAACCTTTGTTGAGTGTGAGCGGCAGGGTGTGAAGTGACGGGGTTGTTGTCGTTGTTGAAACTGGGCTTCGGCGCCCGCCGGGGGCCGTTGCTGCTGCAGACCGAGGCCGCCGGATGCGGCCTC
>JBIQKU010000120.1:0-10798 GCA_044506225.1 Rubrivivax sp.
AACACCGGCCATCGCCATCCGCGCGTGATCGAGGCGGTCAGCCGCCAGCTCGAGCACTACACCCACACCTGCTTCCAGGTTCTTGCCTACGAGTCGTATGTCGAAGTGGCCGAGCGCCTCAACGCCATGGCGCCCGGCAGCTCGCCCAAGAAGACGCTGCTGCTGACCACCGGCTCCGAAGCGGTGGAAAACGCCGTCAAGATCGCGCGCGCCCACACCGGCCGCCGCGCGGTGATCTCGTTCGGCGGCGGCTACCACGGCCGCACGCTGCTCACCATGGCGATGACCGGCAAGGTCATGCCCTACAAGCAGGGCTTCGGGCCCTTCCCGGCGGAGATCTTCCACGCCAGGTTCCCGAGCGAGATGCAGGGCGTGTCGATCGACGACGCCCTGCAGTCGGTCGAGGCCATCTTCAAGAACGACGTCGAGGCCTCGCAGGTGGCGGCCATCATCGTCGAGCCGGTGCAGGGTGAAGGCGGCTTCCACGTCGCGCCGGCCGAGTTCCTGCAGCGCCTGCGCGCGCTGTGCACCACGCACGGCATCCTGATGATCGCCGACGAGGTGCAGACGGGCGCTGGTCGCACCGGCACCTTCTTCGCGGTGGAGCAGGCGGGCATCGAGCCCGACCTCATCACCATGGCCAAGTCGCTGGCGGGCGGCTTCCCGCTCTCGGCTGTGGTGGGCCGTGCCGAGGTGATGGACTCGCCGCACGTCGGCGGCCTGGGCGGCACCTACGCCGGCAGCCCCATCGCCTGCGCCGCCGCCCTCGCGGTGCTCGACACCTTCGAGGAGGAGGGCCTGCTCGAGCGCGCACGTGCCGTCGGCACCATGTTCACCACCAGCCTCAAGGCGCTGCAGGCACGCCACCGCGGCATCGGCGACGTGCGCGGCCTGGGCGCGATGGTCGCGGCCGAACTCTTCGTCGACGGTGACCGCAGCAGGCCTGACGCCGAAGGCGTGGCCTTCGTGCTCGCCGAAGGCAAGCGCCGCGGCCTGATCCTGCTGAGCTGCGGCGCCCACGGCAACGTGCTGCGTTTCCTCGTGCCGCTCACCGCCGGCGATGCGCTGCTCGACGAAGGCCTGGGCATCCTCGCGCAGTGCTTCGACGCGCTCGCCGAACAGCGTGCGAGGGCGGCATGAGCAGTACTTCCGCACAGGCCCCGGCGGGCCTGCCCTTCGACCTGCGCAAGCTCGTCGGCCCGCTGCTGAAGCTGGCCAAGGGCATCGGGGTGATCCTGATGATCATCCTGCTCAACTTCTTCCTGATCCGACTCGCGCCGGGTGATCCGGTTCAGGTGATGGCCGGCGAGGCCGGGGCCGCCGATGCGCAGTTCATCGAGCAGCTGCGCGCTCAGTTCATGCTCGACCAGCCCTGGTACGTGCAGCTTGGCAAGTACCTCTGGGACGTGCTGCATTTCGACCTCGGGTTCTCCTACCGGCAGCACGCGCCGGTCATCGACCTGATCTGGGACCGCCTGCCCGCGACGCTCCTGCTCACCGGGACCGCGTTCGTGTTTGCCATCGCCTCGGGCATCGCCCTCGGCGTGCTGGCCGGCATGCGTGCCCGCCGCTTCGCCGACTGGCTGGTGAGCGGGCTCTCGCTGATCTTCTTCGCGACCCCGCTCTTCTGGCTGAGCCTGCTGATGGTGATGACCTTCTCGGTGTGGCTCAACTGGTTCCCCTCGTCGGGCATGGAGACCATCGGCGCCAGCCTCACCGGTTGGGACTACGTCGTCGACGTGGCCAGGCATCTGACCCTGCCGGCGCTCACGCTCGGACTCTTCTACATGGCGATCTATGCGCGCATGACGCGGGCCTCGGTGCTGGAAGTGAAGAACCTCGACTACGTGCGGACCGCGGTCTCCAAGGGCCTCAAGCCGCGGCTCGTGGTGCGCCGCCACGTGCTGCGCAATGCGCTGCCGCCGATCGTGACGCTCGCGGGCATGCAGGCCGGCCAGCTGCTCGGCGGCGCCGTGCTCACCGAGACGGTGTTCGCCTGGCCCGGCATCGGCCGCCTCGCCTTCGATGCCCTGCTGCAACGTGACTACACGGTGCTGCTGGGCGTGTTCTTCATGGCGTCGGTGATGGTGATCGTCTTCAACTGGATCACCGACCTGCTGCACGCCCTCATCGACCCTCGAACGGAGGGGGTGAAATGAAAGCGACCTTCAAGAAGATCCTGCGCCGCACCGGTATCTGGGTCGGCCTCGCGCTGCTCACGGGCATGGTGCTGGTGGCGGTGTTCGCCGGCACGCTCTACCCGCAGGACCCGTGGGAGATGGCGGGCGCGCCCATGCTGATGCCCTTCGCCGACCCGGCCTTCCTGCTCGGCACCGACATGCTGGGCCGCGACGTGGCCGCCGGCCTCGTGCACGGCGCGCGCGTCTCGTTGCTGGTGGGAGCGGCCTCCACGCTCGTGGCCTTGATCGTGGGCATCACGCTCGGCGCCGCCGCCGGCTACTACGGCGGCGTGGTGGACGACGTGCTGATGCGCATCACGGAGTTCTTCCAGACCATCCCGACCTTCGTGTTCGCACTCGTCGTGGTGGCCACCCTGCGGCCTTCGATCTACTCGATCGTGGTGGCCATCAGCCTGGTGAGCTGGCCCTCGATCGCCCGCCTCGTGCGCGGGCAGGTGATGTCGCTCAAGAACCGCGAGTTCGTGCTGGCGGCGGTGGCGCTCGGTGAAGGCAACTTCAGCATCATCACCCGCCAGATCCTGCCCAACACGCTCGCACCCGTGATGGCGATGGCCTCGCTGATGGTGGCCTCGGCCATCCTGACCGAGTCGGCGATCAGCTTCCTCGGCCTCGGCGACCCCAACATGATGAGCTGGGGCTACATGATCGGCGTGGCCCGCTCCTCGATCCGCCACGCGTGGTGGCTGAGCTTCATGCCGGGGCTCGTGATCTTCCTCACCGTGCTGATGATCAACCTCGTCGGCCAAGGGCTCAGCGATTCGCTCGACCCGCGTCAACGCGTCCGGAGCTGACATGAGCGACCTTCAAGCAAACCCCACGCTGCTGGCGGTTGAAAACCTGACCGTGCGTCTACCCGACAACGCCGATCGCCGCGATGCGGTGACCAACGTGTCGTTCACCGTGCGGCAGAACGAGATCCTCTGTGTCGTGGGCGAGTCCGGCTCGGGCAAGTCCGTCTCGGCGTCGGCCGTGATGCGCCTGCTGCCCGAGGGTGGCCCGCGCGTCGTGGAAGGCCGCATCCTCTTCGGCGGGCGCGACCTGCGCGAGGTTTCCGAGGAAGACATGCGCGCGATCCGCGGCAAGCGGATCGGCATGATCTTCCAGGAGCCCATGTCGGCGCTCAACCCGATGATGCGCGTGGGCGACCAGGTCGCCGAGGTGCTGGAAGCGCACGGCGTGCCCGCGGCGCAGCGCCGCGCCAAGGTGATCGAGCTGCTCACCGCGGTCGGCCTGCCGGACCCGCGCAACATCGGCCAACGCCACCCGCACCGCCTCTCGGGCGGCCAGCGCCAGCGCGTGCTGATCGCGATGGCGCTCGCGCTCGAGCCCGAGATCCTGATCGCCGACGAGCCCACCACCGCGCTCGACGTCACGACGCAGGCGCAGATCCTCGCGCTCATCAAGAAGCTGCAGCGCGAGCGCGGCATGGGCGTGCTCTTCATCACCCACGACTTCGGCGTCGTGAAGGAGATCGCCGACCGCGTGGTGGTGATGCAAAAGGGCCGCATCGTGGAGATCGGCAACGTGGAGCAGGTGCTGGAGCAACCCGACACCGACTACACGCGCCGCCTGCTCGCCGCCGTGCCGCGCTTTCGCACCGAGGCGCGCGAGGACGTGTCGGCCGCGCCGGTGCTGCTGCAGGTCGACCAGGTGGGCAAGACCTACCGCACGCGCAGCCTCTTCGCACGTGCCAAGGCCGTGCCCAAGGCGCTCGATGGCGTGTCGTTCGAGGTGCGCGCGGGCGAGACCGTGGGCATCGTGGGCGAATCGGGCTCGGGCAAGTCGACGGTGGGCCGCTGCATCGCCCGCATCATCGAATGCGACGAGGGCAGCATCCGCTTCAAGGGCACCGACATCGCGCACCTGGGCCGCAAGGAGCTGCAGCCCTACCGCTCGAAGATCCAGATGATCTTCCAGGACCCCTTCGACTCGCTCAACCCGCGCCACACGGTGGGTCGCAGCATCATGGCCGGGCCGCTGGTCAACGGCGTGTCGCCTGCCGACGCGCGGCGCAAGATGGATGCGCTGCTGGAGCGCGTGGGCCTGAGCTCGGCCGTCGCCGACCGCTACCCGCACGAGTTCTCGGGCGGGCAGCGCCAACGCATCGGCATCGCGCGTGCGCTCGCGGTCGACCCGGAGCTGCTCGTCGCCGTCGAGGCGGTTTCCGCGCACGACGTCTCGGTTCAGGCGCAGGTGCTGGAGCTGCTCAACGGCATCCAGCGCGACCTGCGCATCGCCATCCTCTTCATCACCCACGACCTGCGTGTCGCCTCGCAGATGTGCCACCGCATCGCGGTGATGCACCGCGGCCGCATCGTCGAGCATGGGCTCACCGCCGAAATCTTCAACCGGCCGCGCCACGACTACACCGTGAGCCTGATGAAGGCCGTGCCGGGCGCCGAACTCTCCGACAGCTTCCACCACCTCAACCTCGTCGCCGCCGAGGCCTGAGTTTCACCTCCAACCATCCGCCAGGAGTGCTCTCATGACTGTCACGTCCCTTCCCCGTCGCCGTGTCCTGGGGGGTGCCATCGCCACACCGTTCGCAGCGCCTCTCGCCAGTGCCCTGCTGCCGCTGGACGCCATGGCCCAGCAGGCCGCGCGCCAGGGCGGTGTGTACAACGCGATGCTCTTCCCCGAGCCGCCCACGCTGATCCTTGCGCTGGACCAGAACACGCCCACGCAGGTCGCCGCCGGCAAGATCTACGAGAGCCTGCTGACCTACGACCACGACTTCACGCCGCGGCCCAGCCTGGCCAAGTCGTGGACCATCTCGCCCGACGGCCTGGTCTACACCTTCAAGCTGCAGGAGAACGTGAAGTGGCATGACGGCAAGCCCTTCAGCGCCGACGACGTGGTGTTCACCATCAAGGACATGCTGATGTCGGTGCACCCGCGCGCACGGGCCATCTTCGAGAACTGCCAGGCCATCGAGGCGCTCGACAAGCACACCGTGCGCTTCACGCTCAAGCAGCCGTATGCGCCCTTCATCCTGGCGTTCGAGGTGTCGACCTCGCCGATCATGCCGGCGCACCTGTACCGCGGCACCGAGTACCGCACCAACCCGAACAACGCCAAGCCCGTCGGCACCGGCCCCTTCAAGCTGGTCGAGTGGCGCCGTGGCGCGTTCATCCATCTCACGCGCAACCCCGACTACCACGTCAAGGGCCAGCCCTACCTCAACGACCTCTTCTTCCACATCATCCCGGACGCCGCCTCGCGTGCGCTCGCGCTGGAGCAGGGCAAGGTGCACCAGGCCACGAGCGGCCACTTCGAGGCGTTCGACGTGAAGCGTCTGATGGCGCTCGACTCGGTCACCACCACCAACAAGGGCTTCGAGTTCACCGCGCCCGTCACGCGCATCGAGTTCAACACCCGCGTGAAGCCCTTCGACGACAAGCGCTTCCGCCAGGCGATCAACTACGCGCTCGACCGCAACTTCATCGCCAACGCCATCTTCTCCGGCATGGCCCGCCCGGCCACGGGCCCCCTGAGCAGCAAGACCCGCTTCTACGACGCCAAGGTGAACCCGTACGCGCTCAACGAAGCCAAGGCGCGCGCGCTGCTCGACGAGATGGGCTTGAAGCCCGACGCGAACGGCATCCGCGCCCGCGTGAGCTTCCTGCGGCTTCCCATCGGCGAGACCTACGACCGCCTGTCCGAGTACATCAAGCAGGCATTGCGCAAGGTGGGCATCGAGGTCACGCTCGAGTCGGCCGACTTCGCCACCTGGACCCAGCGCTACGGCAACTGGGAGTTCCAGATGACGATCACGCTGCCCAACCAGTTCGGCGACCCCGCGCTCGGCCTCACGCGCTTTTTCGTCACGAGCAACATCCGCAAGGGGGTGGCCTTCACCAACTGCACCGGCTACTCCAACGAGAAGGTGGATGCGCTCTTTGCCAAGGGCGCCGCCACCATCGTGCCGGCCGAGCGGCAGGCGATCTACAGCGAGATCCAGCGAACCCTCGTCGACGACGCGCCGATGGCGTGGCTCGTCGAGCCGCAGCACTACGTGCTGATCAGCAAGCAGTACACCGACTGCATCGTCTCGGCGATCGGCGTGGTCGAGACGTTCCGCCAGGCGCGCAAGGCCTGAGCGATGGCGCGGGCGCCCGCTGTGCGGGTGCGCCGCCCAGTACAGGTCGCTGCCGTGGCGCGACGGCCTGTACATGGTTCCTCCTCCACCCGCTTCCTAAAGTCGTTCGCACCTCGCACAACGACAAGCCAGAGAGACATCCATGACTTCTTCTTCCGTCCATCGCCGCCACATCCTCCAGCTGATGGCTGCCGGTCCGCTGATGACCGCGGCGAGCAGCTACGCGCAGAGCGCCAATCCCAAGGTCGGCGCGCGTGGCGGCGTGCTGAACGCGCTGTCCACCGAGCCGCAGATCCTCAACCTCGGCCTCGACCAGACCACGCCCTCGCACATGATCGGCGGCAAGATCTACGAAGGCCTGCTCACCTATGACTTCAACCTGAACCCGCAGCCGGGCCTGGCCAGGTCGTGGGAGGTCTCGAAGGACCACCTCACCTACACGTTCAAGCTGCACGAGAACGTGAAGTGGCACGACGGCGCGCCGTTCACGGCCGACGACGTGGTGTTCACCGTCAAGGAGTTCCTGCTGCAGACGCACCCGCGGGCGCGCATCATCTTCGAGAACTGCAGGGACGTGGTGGCGCTGGACAAGCACACCGTGCGCTTCACGCTCAAGCAGGTGTTCGCGCCTTTCCTGCTGGGCTTCGAGATGTCCACCGCGCCCATGCTGCCGGCGCACATCTACCGCGGCACCAACTTCCGCACCAACCCGCACAACAGCCGCTCCATCGGCACGGGGCCGTTCAAGCTCACCGAGTGGAAGAAGGGCCAGTTCATCCGCGTCACGCGCAACGAGGACTACTACATCAAGGGCGAGCCCTACCTCGACCAGATCCTCTTCCACATCGTGCCCGACCCGGTGCAGCGCGCGCTCGCCCTGGAGCAGGGCCGCATCCAGCAGGCGATCGACGTGCACTTCGACGCGACCGACCTCAAGCGCCTGTCGTCGCTGCCCCACGTCTACGCCGAGCGCCGCGGCTTCGAGTTCACGGCGCCGGTCGTGCGCTTCGAGTTCAACACCCGCGCCAAGTACTTCGAGGACAAGCGCTTCCGCCAGGCGGTGAGCTACTCGCTGGACCGCCGCTTCATCCGCGAGACCATCTTCGCGGGTCTGGGCAAGGTGGCCACCAGCCCCTGGAACAGCCGCACCAAGTTCCACGACCCGAACATCAGGAACTACACGCTCGACACCGCCCGCGCGATCGCCCTGCTCGACGAGATGGGCCTGAAGCCTGACGCCAACGGCGTGCGCGCACGCATCGAGATCCTGCGCCTGCCCATCGGCGAGACCTACTCGCGCCTGGCCGAGTACGCCAAGCAGGCCCTGAAGCGCGTGGGCATCGAAGCCGAGCTCGTGCCGTGCGACTACCCGACCTGGTCGCTGCGCTACGGCAACGCCGACTTCCAGATGACCATCTCCAATCCCTTCCAGTTCGGCGATCCGGGCCTGGGCGGCATCTCGCGCTTCTTCGTGAGCAGCAACATCCGAAAGGGCGTGCCCTTCAGCAACAACACCGGCTACGTCAACCCGCAGATCGACGAGCTCTTCGCCAAGGGCGTGCAGACGCTCGACGAGAAGGAGCGCCAGGCCATCTACAGCCGCATCCAGCAGATCCTGCTCGACGACGCGCCCAACGCCTGGCTGGTCGAGCAGGAGCAGGTCGCGCTCATCAGCCGGCAGTTCGCCGATTGCGTGACCACGGCCATCGGCGTGAACGAGACCTACCGCCGCGCGAAGAAGATCGCATGAGCGCCAACAGCCCTGCATTCCTGCGGCAGGTCGAGGACCTGGAAGCCGCCGAGGCCATCCGCCAGCTCAAGGCCTACTACGCGTGGGCCTGCGACGTGAAGTTCAACGACCTGCACGAGCCGCTTCCGCAGGAGCAGATCGACCCCATCGTGCGCACCATGGTCGAGTCGGTCTTCACGCCCGATGCGGTGTGGGACGGCTCGGGCACGGGTGGCGCCGAGCGTGGTTTCTACGTCGGGCACGACGAGATCTTCGGCCGCATCCGCCAGACGCGCCTGCGTTTTGCGATGCACGCCTACATCAACCCCGACCTGCGCATCACCGGCGACACCGCGCGTGCCACCTGGATGCTGTGGCACCCCTGCACGCTCAGCCCCTCGGGCCACCCCACCGACCCGACCGGCGACACGGCGCTGTGGCTCTCGGGCCTGTGCCAGGACGAATACGTGCGCACGCCTGAGGGCTGGCGCATCGCCAAGTACACCTTCCGCCCCAAGTTCCGCGTGCCGTTCGGCAAGAGCTGGGCGCGTGAGACCCATCCCGCAAAGGAATCCACATGACGACGTTCATCGCTCCCTACCAGAGCAACCCGCTGGACCCCACGGGCCTGAGCCTCGAGGAGCGCGTGGCGCGCCTCGAAGCCTACGAGGCCATCCGCGCGCTCAAGGGCTACTACGCCTACGTCTGCGACGCGAAGTTCGACGACAACCACCAGGCGATCCCGCAGGACGAGATCGACGCGATGATGAAGCCCATGGTCGACGCCGTCTTCACCGAGGACGCGCAGTGGACCACCGGCAAGGGCCTGTACGTCGGCCGCGAGGCGATCTTCAAGCGCCTGCGCGAGAGCGACTGGACCTTCGCCATGCACTACTACATGAACCCCATCATCCGGCTCGATGGCGACCGCGCCACCGCGACCTGGATGCTGTTCGAGCCCTGCACGCACCGCGACCGCAACGAGGCGATGTGGATGTCGGCGCTGACCGACGACGAGTACGTGAAGACCGCCGAAGGCTGGCGCATCAGCAAGTACACCTACCGCTCGAAGTTCCTCACGCCCTTCGACCAGCCCTGGACCAAGCCGGTGGCGGGAGTGCGCCCGGCATGAAGAACCACCTCTTCCAGCCCGCCACGCTGCGTGGCCTGACGGTGCCCAACCGCATCGTCATCGCGCCCATGTGCCAGTTCCGTGCCGAGAACGGCAACGCCACCGACTGGCACACCATCCACCTCGGCCACCTCGCGCTCTCGGGCGCGGGCCTGATGCTCCTCGAGGCCACCGGCGTGGAGGCGCGCGGCCGCATCAGCGGCCAGTGCCTGGGCCTGTACTCCGACGAGAACGAAGCCGCGCTCAAGCGCGTGCTGGACATCGTGCGCCAGTACAGCGGCATGGCCATCGGCATGCAACTCGGCCACGCCGGGCGCAAGGCCTCGATGATGAACCCGGTGCACGGCAAGGGCCACCTGCCGATCGAAGAAGGCGGCTGGGAAACCATCGCGCCCTCGGCGCTGCAGTTCGCGCCCAAGTGGCCGATGCCGCGCGCCATGGATCGCCGCGACATGGACGACGTGGCCACCGCCTTCGTGCAGGCCACCGAGCGCTGCGTGCGCCTGGGCTTCGACCACATCGAGATCCACGCCGCGCACGGCTACCTGCTGAGCAGCTTCCTCTCGCCGATTGCCAACCAGCGCACCGACGCCTACGGCGGCAGCTTCGAGAACCGCATGCGCTTCCCGCTGGAAGTGATCGGCGCGGTGCGGGCCGCCTGGCCGTCCGACAAGCCGCTGGGCGTGCGCTTCAACGGCACCGACTGGGACGAGCGTGGGCTCAACGACGATGACGCGGTCACCTTCGCCAAGGCGCTCGCCAAGCTCGGCATCGACTACGTCGACGTGTCCAGCGGCGGCAACTGCCTGGCCAACATCCCGACCGCGCCCGGCTACCAGGTGCCGTTTGCCGCGCGCGTGCGCAACGAGACCGGCCTGCCCACCATGGCGGTCGGCCTCATCCGCCAGCCGGAGCACGCCGAGGGTGTGCTGGCCTCGGGCCAGGCCGATTTCGTGGCCATCGGCCGCGGCATCCTCAACGACCCGCGCTGGCCCTGGCACGCGGCCGAGCACTTCGGCATCCCGATGGAAGTGCCGCTGCCCTACCGACGCGCCGCGACCAAGGCCGACACCCCCAACTTCGGCCGCTGAGCCGCATCGCTGGAAGGACACCCCATGCTCAAGCAAGAGATCGTCAAGCGGATCGTGGATGCCGTCGACGCAGGGTTCGAGGAGCAGACGAGCACCCTGGCAGAACTGGTGAGCCATCCGTCCCTGCGCAAGCAGGAGCGTTCCGCGCAGGATCTGATGTCCCGGCTCTACCGCGACGCCGGCCTCGCGGTCGACGAGTGGGAAATCCAGGTCGAGGACATCCGCCACATGCGCGGCTTCTCGCCGCCCTCCACCGAGTACGTGGACGCGGTCAACGTGGTCGGCACCCACAAGCCGCGCGAGAAGAAGGGCAAGAGCCTCATCCTCAACGGCCACGTCGACGTGGTGCCCGAGGGCCCGCACGACATGTGGGACCGCCACCCCTACGAGCCCTACATCGTCGACGACTGGATGATCGGCCGCGGCACGGGTGACATGAAGGGCGGCCTGCTCGCCAACTTCTACGCCTACAAGGCGCTGCTGCGCGCGGGCTACAAGCCGGCGGCCGAGGTGTACATCCAGTCGGTGGTCGAGGAGGAGTGCACC
>JBIQKU010000317.1:0-1702 GCA_044506225.1 Rubrivivax sp.
TCTTGTTGACGTGCTGGCCGCCGGCGCCGCTGGCGCGGAAGGTGTCGATGCGCAGATCGGCCGGGTTGAGCTGGATCTCCTCGGCCTCGTCGGGCTCGGACATCACCGCCACGGTGCAGGCGCTGGTGTGGATGCGGCCCTGCGATTCGGTCACCGGCACACGCTGCACGCGGTGCCCGCCGGATTCGAAGCGCAGGTCGCCGTAGACGCCGTCGCCTTCGATGCGGAACACGGCTTCCTTGTAGCCGCCGAGCTCGGCCTCGTGCTGCGACATCACCTCGACCCGCCAGCCGCGGCGTTCGGCATAGCGCAGGTACATGCGCGCCAGATCGCCCGCGAAGAGGGCCGATTCATCGCCGCCGGTGCCGGCGCGGATTTCGAGAAAGGCGTTGCGCGCATCGTCCGGGTCGCGCGGCAGCAGGGCGGTCTGCAGTTCGGCCTCGATGCGTTCGATGTCGGCCTCGGCGGCGGCGATTTCGTCGCGCGCCATCTCGGCCATCTCGGGGTCGTCAAGCAGCTCGCGGGCCGCGGCGAGGTCGCGCTCGCGTTGCTCGAAGCGGCGAAAGCGATCGACCACCGAGCCGACCTCGGCGTGTTCGCGGCTCAGTTCGCGATAGCGCTTCATGTCGCCGGCCACGCGCGGGTCGGACAGGGTGGCGTCGAGCTCGGCGAGGCGCATGCCCAGGCGCTCGAGCTGTTGACGCAGCGAATCTTTCATCGGGAGGAGGCTCGGCTGATCTTCGGAAAGAAGGGCAGCGGGCAGCGCGCCTGCAGCGCGCCTCACACCGCCCGCGAGGGGCGCGTGTGCGGCGCTAGAGGTCGGCGTCGGGGCGCTCGGCCTTGGGGCTGGTGGTGGCGCTGCGCAGGAAGAGGCGCGAGACGGTGCTGGCGAGCTGCGTGCGCTGCTCGGTATCGGCCGCATGCAGCTCGGCGAGCGCGCCGTGCAACATCTTCTGCGTGAGGCCGCGCGAGAGCGCTTCCAGCACGGCGTCCACGCTTTCGCCACGCGCGAGCAGGCGTCGTGCGCGGGCGATCTCCGCCTGGCGCCAGTCGTCGGCCTGCGCGTTCAGCGCCTTGATGAGCGGCACGGTGCCGCGCTGGCCCAGCCAGTGCACGAAACCCTGCACGCCGGTCTCTATGATGGCTTCGGCCTGCTCGACCGCGGCCTGCCGCTTTTCGCCGGCGGTCTGCACCAGCGAGGACAGGTCGTCGACGGTGTAGAGGTAGACGTCGGACAGGCGGCCGATCTCGGGCTCGATGTCGCGCGGCACGGCGAGGTCGACCATGAAGATCGGGCGGTGCTTGCGCGCCTTGAGCGCACGCTCCACCGCGCCCAGGCCGATGATGGGCAGCGAGCTCGCTGTGCAGGAGATCACGGCGTCGAACTCGTGCAGGCGCTGGGTGAGGTCGGCGAGGCGAATGGCCTCGGCGCCGAAGCGGGTGGCGAGCTTCTCGCCGCGCTCCAGCGTGCGGTTGGCGACCGTCATGGAACGCGGCGAGCGGGCGGCGAAATGCGTCGCGACGAGCTCGATCATCTCGCCCGCGCCGACGAAGAGCACGCGGGTCTCGCTCAGGTCCTCGAAGAGTTGGGCGGCCAGGCGCACCGCGGCGGCAGCCATGCTGATCGAATGCGCGCCGATCTCGGTGCAGCTGCGCACTTCCTTGGCGACCGAGAACGAGCGCTGGAACATCTGGTGCAGCG
>JBIQKU010000121.1:0-10633 GCA_044506225.1 Rubrivivax sp.
GTTGAGCATTACGAGAACCCCCGCAACGTCGGCTCCTTCGCCAAGGGCGACGACAGCGTCGGCACCGGCATGGTCGGCGCCCCGGCTTGTGGCGACGTGATGAAACTGCAGATCAAGGTGAATCCCGAAACCGGCCGGATCGAGGACGCGAAGTTCAAGACCTACGGTTGCGGCTCCGCCATTGCATCGAGCTCGCTGGTGACCGAATGGGTCAAGGGTAAGTCCCTCGACGAAGCCCTGCTGATCAAGAACACCCAGATCGCCGAAGAGCTCGCCCTGCCGCCGGTGAAGATCCACTGCTCGATCCTGGCAGAGGACGCCATCAAGGCGGCCGTGAGCGACTACAAGGCCAAGAGCGCCGCCAAGCCTACGGTGGCCGAGACGCAAGAGGCCTGAACCATGTCCGTGACCCTGACCGAAGCGGCTGCCCGCCACGTCACGCGCTACATCGCTAAGCGCGGCAAGGGAGTGGGTGTCCGCCTGGGCGTGAAGACCACCGGTTGCTCCGGCCTGGCCTACCAGATCGAGTACGCCGACGACGTGGCGCCGGAGGACCACGTCTTCGAAGGCCATGGTGTGAAGCTGCTGGTCGACCCGAAGAGCCTGCCGTATCTGGACGGCACCGAACTCGACTTCGTTCGCGAAGGGCTGAACGAGGGCTTCAAGTTCCACAACCCGCGCGAGAAGGATCGCTGCGGCTGCGGAGAGTCCTTTCGCGTCTGACCTCATGACCGGCATCGCAAGGCGTGGCGAAGGCCGCGCCTTTTTTTCGCGCGTCGCCGTGAAGACGCCCCGACCGCCGGCCAGCCGCATCGCCCGCCGATGAAACTCGACAGCGACGACTTCGAACTCTTCGATCTGCCGCGGCGCCACGCCATCGACCGTGCGGCGCTCGATGCACGCTGGCGCGCGCTGCAGTCGCGCGCACATCCCGACCGCTTCGCGGCCGAAGACGCGGCCTCGCGCCGTGTCGCGATGCAGTGGTCGGTGCGCATCAACGAGGCCTACCAGCGCCTGAAGGACCCGGTCAAGCGGGCCGCCTACCTGTGCGCGTTGCACGGCGTGGGCGTCGATGCGGAGACCAACACCGCGATGCCTTCCAGCTTCTTGATGCAGCAGATGGCATGGCGGGAGGCACTCGACGAAGCCGACACCCTGCAGGCCGTGCAGGCGCTGGCCGACGAGGTGGGCGAAGTGCGTGATGCGGCGCTCGCCGCCCTCGGCACGCTGCTGGACGAAGCGCGCGACTACGTCGGCGCGGCGGCGCAGGTCAGAGCCCTGATGTTCGTGGAGCGCTTTGCCGACAGCATCGATGAGCGCATGGAAGCGCTGGGACAATAAGCGCATGGCCCTGCTTCAGATTTCCGAGCCCGGCGGCTCGCCCGACCCGCATCGACGTCGCATCGCGGTGGGCATCGATCTGGGCACCACGCACTCGCTGGTGGCGGCGGTGCGCAACGGGGTTGCGGAATGTCTGCCCGACGAAGCGGGCCGGCTGATGCTGCCTTCCGCCGTGCGCTATCTCGGCGCCGGGCGGCGCAGCATCGGCCATGAGGCGCTTGCCGATGCGGCGCGCGATCCGCGCAACACCATCGTCTCGGTCAAGCGCTTCATGGGCCGCGGCCTGGCCGACATCGCGCATCACGACAAGCTGCCCTTCGAGTTCGTCGATGCGCCCGGCATGGTCCAGCTGCGCACGGTCGAGGGCGTGAAATCGCCGGTGGAAATCTCCGCCGAGATCCTCGCCACCTTGCGCCAGCGTGCGGAAGACACCTTTGCCGACGAGCTGTTCGGCGCGGTGATCACCGTGCCCGCCTATTTCGACGACGCCCAGCGCCAGGCCACCAAGGACGCGGCGCGGCTCGCCGGCCTCAACGTGCTGCGCCTCATCAACGAGCCGACGGCAGCGGCCATCGCCTACGGTCTCGAACACGGCAGCGAAGGGCTGTACGCCGTCTACGACTTGGGCGGTGGGACCTTCGACATTTCGCTGCTGCGGCTGTCGGCCGGCGTGTTCGAGGTGGTGGCCACCGGCGGGGACTCGGGCCTCGGCGGCGACGACTTCGATGCGGCCCTGGCCGACTGGGGCCTGGAACGCTCGGGACTCGTGGCGTCCACGCCCGAAGACAAGCGTGCACTGCTGGTTGCCGCCCGCGCGGCCAAGGAAGCACTGTCGCGCGATGACGAGGCGACGCTCGCCTGCCGGCTCGCGATGGGCGAGCTGACGCAGCGGGTGACGCGCTCGGACTTCGACGCCCTGGCCGAGGCGCTGATCGCACGCAGCATCGCCGCGGTGCGCCGCGTGCTGCGGGATGCCAAGGCGCGGCCGGCCGACGTCAAGGGTGTCGTGCTCGTCGGCGGCGCCACGCGCATGCCGGTGCTGCAGGCGGCGGTGGCGAGCTTCTTCGGGCAGGCACCGCTGGTCGACCTGAACCCCGACGAAGTCGTCGCGCTCGGCGCGGCGATCCAGGCCAATGCACTGGCGGGCAATGCAGGTGCGGCCGATCTCTTGCTGCTGGACGTGATCCCGCTGTCGCTCGGCCTCGAGACCATGGGCGGGCTGGTGGAGCGCATCATCCCGCGCAACAGCACCATTCCCATCGCACGCGCGCAGGACTTCACCACCTTCAAGGACGGCCAGACAGCCATGGCGCTGCACGTGGTGCAAGGCGAGCGCGAACTCGTGAGCGATTGCCGCTCGCTCGCGCGCTTCGAGCTGCGCGGCATTCCGCCGATGGTGGCCGGTGCCGCGCGCATACGGGTCAGCTTCGAGGTCGATGCCGACGGTCTGCTGCAGGTCTCGGCGCGTGAGCAGGTCTCGGGCGTGGAGGCGGCGATCAGCGTCAAGCCGAGCTACGGGCTGTCCGACGACGAGGTGGCGCGCATGCTGCACGACAGTTTCGGCAGTGCGGAAGACGACATGAAGGCGCGTGCCCTGCGCGAATCGCGTGTGGAGGCCGAACGGCTGCTGCTGGCCACGCAATCGGCGCTGGCTGCCGATGGCGACCTGCTGGATGCGGGGCAGCGTGAAGCCATCGACAGCGATCTGGCGGCGCTCGAACGTGTGATGGCGTCGCAGGACGCTCGCGCCATCGATTCAGCCGTCGAGGCGCTGGCGCGCACGACCGAGGCCTTCGCAGCCGAACGCATGAACCGTGGCATCGTCCGGGCGCTTGCCGGACGCCGCGTGGAAGAGGTCTAGAAATGAACAACCATTCGTGCGCGCGCCGCCGGTGCCGCGCCCGCGGCCCGATGCCGTCCCACCGACGAAACGGGCGCTGACATGCCGACCATCAAGATCCTGCCCCATCCCGAGTACTGCCCCGAGGGCGCGAGCATCGAGGCCGGCACCGGCACCTCGATCTGCGAAGCGCTGCTCGAGAACGACATCGACATCGAGCATGCGTGCGAGATGAGCTGTGCGTGCACCACCTGCCATGTCGTCGTGCGCGAGGGCTTCGACTCGCTCGGCGAGCTCGACGAGTCCGAAGAAGACCTGCTGGACCGCGCCTGGGGGCTTGAGCCGACCTCGCGCCTGTCGTGCCAGGCGATTCTTGCGCAGCAGGACGTGACCATCGAGATCCCCAAGTACACGATCAACCACGCCAAGGAGCAGCACTGAACCCGGTTCGATGCGTGCCCTGAGCGCATGAAAAAGCCCGCCGGTGGCGGGCTTGCGGGGAAGAAGGGGCGAGCGCGGCTCTATTGCGTCGTCGTCGAGGTGGCCCGGCGGATCCACGCGCCCAGCGGGCGCAGCGAGCCGAACAAGGAGTCCGGCACCGCGCCTTCGCGCTCGACCAGCACGCCACGAGCATCCAGGAGCTCGAGAAAGGACCGCACCTCATGGCGCTTGAGGCCGCTGCGCTCCACCAGTTGGGGCAGGGCGACGAAACGCTGGGACATGTCGCTCAGGATGCGGCGGTAGGCAGTGCGGTGAAACGGTGGCGCCAACTCCGGCCACGCGGCAAGACGGTACTCTTTCATGCTCCAACGACCCTTGTTGTACGGGGCTGTCGACAGCTCCGACCCCCCTTGTGGGACCCGGAGCCTAGTCCGCCAAGCGCGGCCCTGGAAGGTAAAAACACCCCGCTCCTGGGTAAACCCTGGTCCCGGTGCGTATCCATTTGTCTCTCGACGCGAGCTCTCCTGGGCCTGATGGCGTGCCGCGGCGTGGCCGGCTGCCCGGCGGTGCGAACCGTACACTCCTTCGATGAATGTTCTCGGCGTCGAGTCCTCGTGTGACGAAACCGGCGTGGCGCTTGTGCGGTGCGACGGCCAGGAGGCGCCGCGGCTGCTGGCCCAGGCCCTGCATAGCCAGATCGACATGCACGCCGACTACGGGGGCGTGGTGCCGGAACTGGCGTCGCGCGACCACATCCGCCGCGTGGTGCCGCTGACCCGACGGGTGCTCCACGACGCGGGCGTCGGCCTGGAGCAGGTCGATGTCGTCGCCTACACCCAGGGACCCGGTCTCGCCGGCGCTTTGCTGGTCGGGGCGGGCGTGGCATGTGCCCTCGCGGCGGCGCTCGATCGGCCGGTGTTCGGCGTGCACCATCTCGAGGGTCACCTGCTGTCGCCCTTCCTGTCGGCGGACCCGCCGGCCTTCCCGTTCGTGGCGCTGCTCGTCTCCGGGGGGCACACGCAACTGATGCGGGTGGACGGCGTCGGCCGTTATGAACTGCTGGGCGAGACCATCGACGACGCCGCGGGCGAGGCCTTCGACAAGTCCGCCAAGATGATGGGGCTCGGCTATCCCGGCGGCCCGGCGCTGGCGCGCCTTGCGGATTTCGGCGATGCCGAGACCTTCGAGCTGCCGCGGCCGCTTCTGCACAGCGGCACGCTCGATTTTTCGTTCGCCGGGCTGAAGACGGCGGTGCGCACGCAGCTGATGAAGCTCGGCACCAATGTCTGCGAGCAGGACCGCGCGCATCTCGCCGCCTCGACGCAACAGGCCATCGTCGACGTGCTGGTGCGCAAGTCGGTCGCGGCGCTGGAGCGCACCGGCCTGGACCGGCTGGTCGTGGCCGGCGGCGTGGGTGCCAATGCTCTCCTGCGCGCGAGCCTCGATGCCCGATGCGCGCAGCGCGGCGCGCGTGTCCATTACCCGGAACTCGCGCTGTGCACCGACAACGGTGCCATGATCGCCCTGGCCGCGGCCCTCAGGTTGCAGAGCGGGCAGGGCGAGGCGGTGCGGGACTACGCGGTCCAGGTGCGCCCGCGCTGGCCGCTCGGGCAGGCCTGAATCCACGCTGCAAGCCCCGCCCGTGAGGGCGGCACGGGTGGCCCAACCTGTCTCGCCTATAATCCCGCGGTTTTGCCCATTCGGGTGAAGCACTGTCCGGCGCCTGCCGGGCACCCCTCGCACGGCGCTGGTCGGTTTCACCGGCGACCGCAAGTCCAACCGCGAAACCGCTCGTTCGGCTCCCCCGGCGTCGCGGCTTCGATCCCACAGGAAACAGCATGCCCGCCATCGACAAGGCCGCCATCATCAAGGACAACGCCCGCGGCGCCAGCGACACCGGCTCGCCGGAAGTCCAGGTCGCTCTGCTCACCGCTCGCATCAACGAGCTGACCCCTCACTTCAAGACGCACCACAAGGACCACCATGGTCGCCGTGGCCTGCTGAAGATGGTCAACACGCGCAAGAGCCTGCTGGCTTACCTCAAGCGCAAGGATGCCGAGCGCTACACCGCGCTCATCCAGAAGCTGGGCCTGCGCAAGTAACGCAGCCATGAAAGCGAAGAGCCTGTCTGGAGTCACCAGCACAGGCTCTTTGCGTTTGCAGCCGGAGCCGCTCCGTTGACGATGTGTCATTCCAACGGCGTTCGTTCGGAACGTCACTGGAATGGCATCGCACCGGGAACTCCGTGCCAAGGGTCCACGGGCGCCACCCCCAAGCCGCCCGCCACAACCGGAGATACACCGTGAGCCTGTTCGAAAAAGTCACCAAGACCTTCCAGTGGGGCCAGCACACCGTCACCCTCGAAACCGGTGAGATCGCCCGCCAGGCCGGCGGCGCGGTGCTGGTCAGCGTCGAGGACACCGTGGTGCTCGCCACCGTCGTCGCCGCGAAGAACCCGAAGCCTGGCCAGGACTTCTTTCCGCTGACCGTCGACTACATCGAGAAGACCTATGCCGCCGGCAAGATCCCGGGCAGCTTCTTCAAGCGCGAAGGCCGCCCGAGCGAATTCGAGACGCTGACCTCGCGCCTCATCGACCGCCCACTGCGCCCGCTGTTCCCCGAGGGCTTCTACAACGAGGTGCAGGTCGTCGTCCATGTGATGTCGCTCAACCCCGAAGTGTCGGCCGACATCCCGGCACTGATCGGCGCGAGCGCGGCGCTTGCCATCTCCGGCATCCCGTTCAACGGCCCCATCGGCGCGGCGCGCGTGGGCTACATCAACGGCGAATACGTGCTCAACCCGGGCAAGACGCAGTTGCTCGACTCGCAGATGGACCTCGTGGTCGCCGGCACGCAGGCGGCGGTGCTGATGGTCGAGTCCGAGGCGCAGCAGCTCAGCGAGGAAGTGATGCTGGGCGGCGTGGTGTTCGGCCATGAGCAGGGCAACATCGCCATCGCCGCGATCAACGAGTTGGTGCGCGACGCCGGCAAGCCGGCCTGGGACTGGCAGGCACCGGCCAAGGACGAGGCCTTCATCGCCAAGATCGACGCGCTGGCCGCCGACAAGCTGCGTGCCGCCTACCAGATCCGCTCCAAGCAGGCGCGCACCCAGGCCACGCGCCAGGTGACTGCCGACACCATCGCCGCGCTCACCGCCGAAGGCACGGAATTCGACAAGGTCAAGGTCGAGAACGTGCTGTTCGACATCGAGGCCGGCATCGTTCGCAGCCAGATCCTGGCCGGTGAGCCGCGCATCGACGGCCGCGACACCCGCACGGTGCGCCCGATCGAGATCCGCAACAGCGTGCTGCCGCGCGCACACGGCTCCACGCTGTTCACCCGCGGTGAAACGCAGGCCCTGGTGGCGGCCACGCTCGGCACCGATCGTGACTCGCAGAAGATCGACGCGCTCGCCGGCGAGTACAGCGAGCACTTCATGCTGCACTACAACATGCCGCCGTTCGCCACCGGCGAGACCGGTCGTGTCGGCTCGCCCAAGCGCCGCGAGATCGGCCACGGCCGTCTGGCCAAGCGTGCGCTGGTGGCGGTGCTCCCCGACCGCGGTGAGTTCCCGTATTCGATCCGCGTGGTCTCCGAGATCACCGAGTCCAACGGCTCCTCGTCGATGGCGTCGGTGTGCGGCGGTTGCCTCGCGATGATGGATGCCGGCGTGCCGCTGAAGGCACACGTGGCCGGCATTGCCATGGGCCTGATCAAGGAAGGCAACCGCTTCGCGGTGCTGACCGACATCCTCGGCGACGAGGATCACCTGGGCGACATGGACTTCAAGGTGGCCGGGACCACGACCGGCGTGACCGCCCTGCAGATGGACATCAAGATCCAGGGCATCACCAAGGAAATCATGCAGGTCGCGCTGGCGCAGGCCAAGGAGGCGCGCCTGCACATCCTCGGCAAGATGGTCGAGGCCATGGGCGGTGCGAAGGCCGAGGTCTCGCAATTTGCCCCGCGCCTGTACACCATGAAGATCAACCCGGAGAAGATCCGCGACGTGATCGGCAAGGGCGGCGCCACCATCCGTGCACTGACCGAAGAGACCGGCACCACCATCGACATCGGCGAGGACGGCACCATCACGATCGCCTCGACGGACGCGGACAAGGCCGAGTACGCCCGCAAGCGCATCGAGGAGATCACCGCCGAGGTGGAGATCGGCAAGATCTACGAAGGCCCGATCACCAAGATCCTCGATTTCGGTGCGCTCGTGAACCTGCTGCCGGGCAAGGACGGACTGCTGCACATCAGCCAGATCGCGCACCAGCGCGTGGAGAAGGTGACCGACTTCCTGAGCGAAGGGCAGGTCGTCAAGGTCAAGGTGCTCGAGACCGACGAGAAGGGCCGCGTCAAGCTGTCCATGAAGGCGCTGATCGAGCGCGAGCCGCGCGAACCGCGCGAGCAGCCGTCGTCGCAATTCACGCCGGAGTGACGGTCCGGCTGGGCTCCAGGCCGGCACGCGCTTGCTGCGCGGCGGCCACCGACGAAGCGAGGCTTTGATGAAGGCAATCGAAATCACGTCCTTCGGCGTGCCGGAGGTCCTGCAGCCGACCGAGCGGCCCGATCCGGTCGCGCAGGCCGGTGAACTGCTGATCCGGGTGGCCGCTTCGGGCGTCAACCGGCCGGATGTGCTGCAGCGCAAGGGCAAGTACCCGGTGCCGCCGGGCGCATCCGACCTGCCGGGCCTGGAGGTCGCCGGCACGGTGTTGAGCGGCGACGCCGCGGCGATGGCGGCGGCCGGCCTGAAGGTCGGCGACCGCGTGTGCGCGCTGGTCGCGGGCGGCGGTTACGCCGAGCTGTGCGTGGCGCCGGTCGCGCAGTGCCTGCCGATCCCGGCGGGGCTGAGCGATGTCGAGGCCGCCAGCCTGCCCGAGACCTTCTTCACCGTCTGGTCCAACGTGTTCGACCGCGGCGCGCTCAAGGCCGGCGAAACCTTGCTGGTGCAAGGCGGCAGCAGCGGCATCGGCGTCACCGCCATTCAGCTCGCCAAGCAGGCGGGCGCGACCGTCATCGTCACCGTCGGCTCCGACGAGAAGGCCAAGGCCTGCCTGGCGCTCGGCGCTGATCACGCCATCAACTACCGCACGCAGGACTTCAGCGCCGAGACGCTGCGCCTGACCGACAAGCGCGGCGCCGACGTCATCCTCGACATGGTGGCCGGCGACTATGTGCCGCGCGAACTCGACTGCCTGGCCGAGGACGGCCGGCTAGTGATGATCGCCACGCAAGGCGGTGCGCAGGCCACGATCAACTGCAGCAACCTGATGCGCCGCCGGCAGACCATCACCGGCTCGACGCTGCGCCCGCGGCCGATCGCCTTCAAGGCAGCCATCGCCGGCGCACTGCGCACGACGGTCTGGCCCTGGATCGAGGCGGGCGGGGTGAAGCCGGTGATTCACCGTGTGTTCCCCGCCGATCAGGCGGCACAGGCGCACGCGCTGATGGAATCGAACCAACACATCGGCAAGCTGGTGCTTGCGTGGTGAACAACAGGACGGACTCGACGCTCATGCGACGCAAGCTGGTGGTGGGCAACTGGAAGATGAACGGCTCGCGCGCGGGCAATGCGCAGCTGCTTGCCGGGCTGAAGGACGCCGGCGGCTGGCAGGACGGGCAGGCCGCCGTGTGCGTTCCCTTTCCGTATCTCGCCGACGTGGCCGAGGCCTTGCAGGGCTGCGGCATCGCCTGGGGCGCGCAGGACTGCTCGGCGCATGCGTCGGGTGCGTACACCGGCGAGGTGTCTGCCGCGATGGTGGCCGAGTTCGGCTGCCGCTACGTGATCGTCGGCCACTCGGAGCGACGCGCCTACCACGCCGAGTCGGATCAGCTGGTCGCCGACAAGGCCAAGGCGGCGCTGGCCGAAGGCCTCACCCCCATCGTCTGCGTCGGCGAAACGCTCGCGCAGCGCGAGGCCGGCGAGACCGATGCCCTGGTCAAGCGCCAGCTCTCGGCCGTGATCGCCACGCTGGGCGACGCCATCTCGAAGGTGGTGGTGGCCTATGAGCCGGTGTGGGCGATCGGAACCGGCAAGACCGCCACGCCCGAGCAGGCGCAGGCGGTGCACGCCGTGCTGCGTGCAGTGCTGCAGGCGGCCACGCCCGAGGCTGAGCGCATGCAGTTGCTCTACGGCGGCAGCGTGAAAGCCGACAACGCGCAAAGTCTTTTCGCGCAGACCGATATCGATGGCGGGTTGATCGGCGGGGCCTCGTTGAAGGCCCCCGACTTCGTCGCCATCTGCCGCGCCGCTGCCTGAGCGGCGCCGCCGAATCCCCTGGAGAGAAAGAGAAGATGAACTGGCTGCTGAGTGTGATCGTGGTGATCCAGATCGTTGCCGCGCTGGCGATGATCGGCCTGGTGCTGGTGCAGCACGGCAAGGGCGCCGACATGGGTGCATCGTTCGGCAGCGGGGCGTCGGGCAGCCTGTTCGGTGCGACCGGCAGCGCCAACTTCCTGTCGCGCACGACCGCCGTGCTGGCCGCCGTGTTCTTCGCGGCGACCACCTACCTGGCGTTCGTCGCCAACGACCGCGGACAACCGATGGACGACGCGGGCAGCGTGCTCGATCGCCCGGCGACAAGCGCGCCAGCGCCCGCGGCACCGCCCACGGGCGCGGCGCTCATCCCCGGCGCATCGCCCGACGCGCCCGCGGCCCCCGCCGCGCCCGCGCCCGCACCTGCGGCGCCGGCCTCCGGGGCGGCAGCGATCCCCGCCGACTGAGCGGCGAGCGCAACCGCGAACCCGGCGGAGATTGACCTGCCGCATGGCGGGCTGCCTTCATCAACGTCGCGCACGCGCGCGTTGAGAAGGCAGATGAAACAGGGTTAGAATGCAAGGCTGTTCGGAAAGGCAATCCTCACGCGTTTCGAACTGCTGCAAGCGCGCCCCGATCGACGAATCGGCGTACCGACACCCGGTACCCAGGCGTCGATGGCGAGGTCCGCGTTGGCCGACGTGGTGAAATTGGTAGACACGCTATCTTGAGGGGGTAGTGGCGAAAGC
>JBIQKU010000318.1:0-1692 GCA_044506225.1 Rubrivivax sp.
AGCGCGAACAGGCCCGCCTCGGCGTTGAGCACGCTCACGTTGTAGGGCGGGCGCAGCTTGTCGATCTCGGCGATCAGCGCCTTCGCGCCCAGCAGGTAGCCGAGCCGCACACCGGCCAGGCCGAACTTGCTGAGCGTGCGCATGATGAGCACGTGCGAATGGCGCGGCGCACGGTCCAGCCAGGTGCGCGACGCGAAGGGCTGGTAGGCCTCGTCCATCACCACCAGGCCGGGCGCGGCCTCGATGATGGCTTCGACGATGTCGTCGTCGAACAGGTTGGCCGTCGGGTTGTTCGGATAGGCGAGGTAAACGATGGCCGGCCGGTGCTGGGCAATCGCCGCGAGCATGGCGTCGCGGTCGAGCTCGAAATCGGCGGTCAGCGGCACGCCGACGAAGCGCAGACCCTGCAGCGTCGCCGACATCTCGTACATCACGAAGCCGGGCAGCGGCGCGAGGATGGTGGCCCCCGGCATGTCGCAAGCCATGGCGAGCAGGTTGATGAGTTCGTCCGAGCCGTTGCCCAGCATCAGGTCGTAGCCCTCGGGCATGCCGACATGGCGCGCGAGCGCGCTGCGCAACTCCTCGACGCGCGCACCGGGATAGCGGTTGATCGCCACCTCGCCCAGGCGCTTGCCCAGTTGATCGCGCAGCGCCTCGGGCAGCGGAAAGGGGTTTTCCATCGCGTCGAGCTTGATCAGCCCGGCGCTGGGCTGCACGGCATAACCGTGCATGGACTGCACGTCCTGGCGGATGCAGCGCGCGATGAGCGCCTGGATGTTGCTCACAGCTTCAACCTCATCTCGGCAGCACGTGCGTGCGCCTGCAGGCCTTCGCCGTAGGCCAGCTCGGCGGCGATCGCGCCGAGCGTCTGCGCGCCGGCCTCGCTGACCTCGATCAGGCTTGAGCGCTTCTGGAAGTCGTACACGCCCAGCGGCGACGAGAAGCGCGCCGTGCCGCTGGTCGGCAGCACATGGTTGGGCCCGGCGCAGTAATCACCCAGGCTTTCGCTGGTGAAGGCGCCCATGAAGATGGCGCCCGCGTGCCGCAGCAGCGGCTCGACGCGCTGCGGCTCGCGCGAGCTGATCTCGAGGTGCTCGGGCGCGATGCGGTTGCTGATCTCGCAGGCCTCTTCCATGCTGCGCGTCCTGATGAGCGCGCCCCGGCCTTCGAGCGAGGCGCGGATCACCTCGCGGCGCGGCATCTCGGGCAGCAGGCGGTGGATGGCCGCCTTTACCTCGGCGATGTAGGCGGCGTCCGGGCACAGCAGGATGCTCTGCGCGAGTTCGTCGTGCTCGGCCTGGCTGAACAGGTCCATCGCCACCCAGTCGGCCGGCGTGCTGCCGTCGGCCAGCACGAGGATCTCGCTCGGCCCGGCGATCATGTCGATGCCCACCTTGCCGAAGACACGCCGCTTGGCGCTGGCCACATAGGCATTGCCCGGGCCGGTGATCTTGTCGACCGCGGGAATCGTCTGCGTGCCGTAGGCGAGTGCTGCCACCGCCTGCGCGCCGCCGATGGTGAACACGCGGTCGGCACCGGCAATGGCCGCGGCCGCGAGCACCAGCGCATTGCGCTCGCCGCGCGGCGTGGGCACGACCATCACGATCTCGCCCACGCCGGCCACCTTGGCCGGAATCGCGTTCATCAGCACGCTGGACGGATAGGCCGCCTTGCCGCCGGGCACATAGATGC
>JBIQKU010000319.1:0-1690 GCA_044506225.1 Rubrivivax sp.
AGCCTCGTGGCCGAGCTGCGGCGGTGGCTGCCCGAGCATGTGCAGGCGATGGACGCGGCCGTGGCCCACTCGCGCACGAAGCGGCGCCTGGGCGGGGCGCCTGTGGTGATCGCGCGGCGGGCGCCGGCAAGCTCCGACTGAGGCGGGGCCACCTTCGCCCCGTCGTGCCGACGAACGAGTCGGCCGCGCAAGCGTCTGCCGTCGTCGCGCGACGGCGGCTCGTTGCTGCCAGCCACACGCTGGCAACCGACACCGATCACGCGCAGGTCCCGTGACGCCGGTCGCGCAATACGTGCGAGACACATCGGGCCCGGGCATTGCAGGCCCGGCGGGTCGACCGTCCACTGCGTGCCGACCTGCACAGCGCACCCGGCGTGCGACGCATTCCGGAATCGAATGCAGACACGCCACGGATGCCGTGCCACGCCGCGCCCGTCTGCGGCCCAATGGGCCGGCCCGCCCGCAGCGCACGCCCGGTGCGCTGCGACGTCGCTCACCAATCACCCAAGGACGCGCCCCATGTCCGCATCGCACAGCCTCGACTTCTGGTTCGAGTTCGGCAGCCAGTACAGCTACCTGAGCGTCATGCGCATCGCGCCGCTGGCCGCCTCGCACACAGTCACCGTGCGCTGGCGCCCGTTCCTGCTCGGCCCGATCTTTCGTCAGCTCGGATTCGCGGGCTCGCCCTTCGTCGAACAGAAGCTCAAGGGCGAGTACGTGTGGAAGGACCTCGCGCGCCAGGCGCGCAAGTTCGGCCTCGGCTGGCAGCGGCCGAGCCGCTTCCCGCGCAGCGCCGTGCTGCCGGCGCGCATCGCCTTGCTGGCGGCCGACGAATCCTGGGGCCCGGAGTTCTGCCGCCGGGTCATGGCGATGAACTTCGTGGAAGACCGCGAGATCGACGACGCGTCGGCCATGCACGCCCTGCTCACCGCCATGGCGCTGCCTGCCGAGAGCCTGATCGCCTCCGCGCAGCAAGAGTCGAACAAGTCGCGGCTGCGCGAGCAGACCGACACCGCCTGGGAGATGGGCATCTTCGGCGCACCGATGTTCGTGGCCGACGGCGAGATGTTCTGGGGCAACGACCGGCTCGAGGATGCCCTCGCCCACTGCACCGGCCGGGCCGTCTGATCGGCGTGCGCCCGCCGCTACGGTGCGGCGGCCCGCGGCTGTTCCGAGGCATCCGGCGCGCGGCAGCGCCCGCCGTGCAGGAGCTCGAACGACGCGACGCCGTGCCGGCGTATCCGCGACACGAACACCCTGCCGCCTGCCGGCGCCACGAAATCACGCCCCGGCGCGAGCAGCCAGTCCGCAGTCGCCGTGCTGCGCTCTCGCGACTCGACGGTCAGCCACAGAAAGCCGCTCGCACAACACACCGTGTCGCCCGGGCGCAGCGGCAGCGCGACGACATGGTCACCGGTGAGGAGGTGCGAGGACATGGACGCATTCTGGAAAGCGCCACGCCCCGCATGCTTGATCGCTCGTCGATGCCGGCATGCCGGCTGCGCATGCCTGCGGCCGCGGCGAGGCCCGCGTGTCTAGGCGGCGTTGCGGGCCGGCGCCCCCGGCATGCGCCAGCCGCGCACCAGGGCCGCTTCGGCCTGGATCCACTGCGCGACCCTGAGCACGTCCTCGCGTGGCTGCTCATCGGCCAGCAGCAGCCAGACCGCGTTGGGGCTCTTCATCGGCGTGC
>JBIQKU010000122.1:0-10524 GCA_044506225.1 Rubrivivax sp.
GCCAGTAGGCCTGCACCACCATCGCGCGGAAGGTGAACGGCGGGTCCTCGTCCTGGCCGAGCTGGAAGTACGCGGCCATGCCGAGCACCATCAGCACCACCAGCAGGTAGCGGGTGAGCGCGGCATGCTCGAGCGCCCAGCGCGAGATGTTGAAGCGCGAGGGCGCCACGGCGCCTGGCGTCGAGGGGGGATTGGAGCGGCTCATCGTGCGGTGCTCACTTGGCCGCCGCTGCGCCCGCCGACGCGGGCTGCCCCGCCGCCGGCGCCGCACCGTTGCCGTCCACACCGCCGTAGAACTTCACCTTCTGGCCGGGGTTGAGCACATGCACGCCGGCCGTCACCACCACCTGCCCCGCTCGCAGGCCGGAGTCGACGACAGCCTCGTTGCCGTCCACGCCCGACACATGCACCTCCTGCGGGTTCACCGTCATCGTCGCGGGGTCGACGATCCAGACCACGGTGCGGCCCTGCTCCTCCTTCAGCGCCGACAGCGGCAGCTTGGTGACGCCGGTGGACCGCGGCGTGGTGACGAGCACCGTCGCCGTCTGGCCGAGGCTCACGCCGTTGCTGCGGCTCGGGCCGATGTCGGCCTTGACCGTGAAGGTGCGTGTCACCGGGTCGGCCGCCGCGGCGATCTCGCGCACGGTGGCCGGCAGCGTGCTGCCGTCGCCCCACAGCCGCACGGAAAAATGGCCGGGCTCGGTGCTCAACCGCCTGATCAAGCCCACCTTGTCCTCGGGCACCGCGAACACCACGTCGCGTGGGCCGTCGTGCGCGAGGCGGATGACCGGCGTGCCCGCCGCGACCACCATGCCGGGCTCGGCCTCCACGCCGGTGATGACGCCGGCCGCGTCGGCCACCAGCGAGGTGTAGGCCGCCTGGTTGCCCTGCACATTGGACTGCGCCAGCGCCTGGTCGTACTGCGCCTGCGCGGTGTTGAGCGCGGTCTGGCGCCGCTCGAGTTCGGCCGAGCTGATGAAACCCTGGTCGCGCAGTTCCTTGAAACGCTTGAAATCCGCCTGCGTCTGCTCGAGGTTGGCCTTGGCGGCGCCCAGCGAGGCACGGGCGGCATCGCGCCCGAGACGCATGTCCTGCGGGTCGAGCTGCGCCAGCACATCGCCCCTCTTGACCGCGCTGCCCAGGTCGACATTGCGCCGCACGATCTTGCCGCCGACGCGAAAACCCAGGCGCGATTCGGTGCGCGCGCGCACCTCGCCGGCGTATTCGTAGACCGTGCCGGCGGAGTCGTCCGCCACGGTGAGGGTTCGCACGGCGCGCACCGGTTCGGGCGCCGGTTCGTTGCGGCCGCAGCCGGCCAGCATGACGAGCGCGATCGTGAGTAGCAATGCTTGACGCATGAACCGTCCTTGGCGCCCCTCGGCGCGGCGTGATGGCGAGATGACTGGGAGACTGTCGCACGGCCGCCGCCAGGAGCGGCAGGCAGCCGGCACGGCGCAGGGGCCAGGCCGTTCGACAGCTAACTGACTGATCGGTCAGTAATGTATTCACCGCATTGCGCAGTGTCAATTGCGCTTGCGCCGCGACGCCAACGGCATCCCCATGGCGGCAGTGGACAATGCGCGCCGTGCCTGTCGATCACTACGAAAACTTTCCCGTCGCCTCGCTGCTGTGCCCGCCGCGCCTGCGCCCCGCGGTGAGCGCGATCTACTGGTTCGCGCGCACCGCGGACGACCTGGCCGACGAAGGCGCTGCCAGCACCAACGAACGGCTTGCCGCCTTGGCCGACTATCGCCGCGAGCTCGAGGCACTGGGCACACGGCCACCCTCCCCGCGCTGGGCGAAGGTCTTCGCGCCGCTGGGCCATGCGGCCGCCGCCTTCGCGCTGCCGCTGCCGCTGCTGCACGACCTGCTCGACGCCTTCGAGCAGGACCTGCGCCAGCATCGTTATGCCGACCGAGCGCAGTTGCTCGACTACTGTCGCCGCTCGGCCAACCCGGTCGGACGGTTGCTGCTGCACCTGTACGGCGTCGGCGGCGACGAGGCGCTGCGTCGATCCGACGCCATCTGCTCGGCGCTGCAGCTGATCAATTTCTGGCAGGACCTGCACATCGACACACAACGTGGGCGGCTCTATGCCCCGCTGGAGGACTGCGCGCGCTGCGGCGTGGCGCCCGAAGCCCTGCTCGCGCAGACGGACAGCCCGCAGGTGCGCCGGCTGGTTTCCGAACTCTGCGGCTGGGCCCGCGAGCTGATGCGAGAAGGCGCCCCGCTGGTTCACGCCCTGCCCGGCCGTGCCGGCTGGGAGCTGCGCCTGGTCGTGCAAGGCGGCCTGCGCGTGCTCGACAAGATCGAGGCGCTGGGCTTCGACACCCTCCGCCGGCGCCCGCGACTGCGCTGGCACGACGGCCCGCGCCTGCTGTGGCGGGCGGCCCGCATGCCGGCGAGTGCCGGGCGCATCACCAGGATGGCCGCATGACCCCGCAGCAGTACGTGCAGGACAAGGCGGTGCAGAGCGGCTCGAGCTTCTACTACGCCTTCCAGTTCCTGCCGGCGCCGCGGCGCGCCGCCATCACCGCCTTCTACGCCTTCTGCCGCGAGGTCGATGACGTCGTCGACGAAGTGAGCGACCCGGGGGTGGCCGCCGCCAAGCTCGGCTGGTGGCGCCAGGAGGTGGGCGAAACCTTCGCCGGACGACCCAGCCATCCGGCGATGAAGGCGCTGCTGCCGCATGTCGAGCCCTACGGCATCGAGGCGCGGCACCTGCTCGCGGTGATCGATGGCTGCCAGGTCGATCTCGAGCAATCGCGCTTTGCCGACTTCGCCTGCCTGGCGAACTACTGCCATCTGGTGGCCGGCGTGGTGGGCGAGGTCGCGGCGAACATCTTCGGGCGCAGCAACGAGGCGACGGTGCAGTACGCCCACCGGCTGGGCCTGGCGATGCAGCTCACCAACATCATCCGCGACGTGGGCGACGACGCCCGGCGCGGGCGCATCTACCTGCCGGTGTCGGAACTGCAGCAGTTCGACGTGAAGGCGCAGGAGATCCTGCAGCGCTCCGCCCCCTACGGCTACAGCGAACGCTTCGGCGCGCTGATGCGCTTCCAGGCCCAGCGCGCGCACCGGCTCTACGACGAGGCAATCGCCCTGCTGCCCGAGGAAGATCGCCGCCCGCAGAAGCCCGGCCTGATGATGGCGAACATCTACCGCACGCTGCTGCGCGAGATCGAGGCCGAGGACTTCCGCGTGCTGCACCAGCGCATCTCGCTCACGCCCGTGCGAAAGCTGTGGATCGCGATGCGCACCAACTGGCGTGGCCGCTGAGCGGGCGCTGAAGGTCGCCGTCGTCGGCGGCGGCTGGGCCGGGCTGGCAGCCGCGGTGCAGGCGGTGCGGCATGGCCACCAGGTGCAGTTGTTCGAGATGGCGCCGCAGCTCGGCGGCCGCGCGCGCAGCGTGGCGCAGGGCACGCTGGTGCTGGACAACGGCCAGCACATCCTGATCGGTGCCTACACCGAGACGCTCGCACTGATGCGCGCAGTCGGCGTGGCACCGGAGCAGGTGCTGCATCGCATGCCGCTGCGGCTGCGCGATGCGCAAGGCCGCGGCTTGGCCCTGCCGGGCGGCGCGGCGCTGCCCTCCTTTGTGCGCGGCGTGCTGGCACAGCGCGACTGGCGCCTGGCCGAACGGCTGCGCCTGCTCGCGGTGGCAGGCGGCTGGGCGCTGCGCGGTTTCGACTGCCCGCCGGCGACCACCGTGATGGAACTGTCGCGGCGCCTGCCGGCCGCCGTGGTGCGGGATCTGGTGGAGCCGCTGTGCGTCGCGGCCCTGAACACGCCCGCCGGCGAGGCGAGCGGCCAGGTGTTTCTGCGGGTGTTGCGCGATGCGCTGTTTGCCGGGCCCGGTTCCGCCGACCTCCTGCTGCCCTCCCGGCGGCTGGACGAGCTGCTGCCGGCGGCGGCCGCGCGCTGGCTGGCGGCACACGGGGCCTCGATCGCCTGCTCGCAACGCGTGAGCGCCGTCGAACACGACGGCACGGGCTGGCGGGTCGACGGCACGGCGTTCGACCATGTGGTGCTCGCCGCCAGCGCCACCGAGGCCGCACGCCTCGCCGAGCCGCATGCGCCGGTCTGGGCCGCGCGGGCCGCCGCCTTGCGCTATGAGCCCATCGTCACCGTCTACGTGCGCAGCCAGGGCACGGTGCTGCCCGAGCCCATGCTCACGCTCGCCGCCGACGGCGCCCAGCGGCCGGCGCAATTCGTCTTCGACCTGGGGCGGCTGGGCGCCGAGCCGGGGCTGCTGGCCTTCGTCATCAGCGGCGCGCGCCGCTGGGTCGAGCGCGGCGCGGATGCGACCCGCGACGCCACCTTGGCGCAGGCCAGCGAGGCGCTGGCCCCGCTGCTGAATGCGCCGCTGCAAGCAGTGCGCGTGGTCACGGAAAAGCGGGCCACCTTCCGCTGCACGCCGGGGCTCGAGCGCCCGGGCGCCGGAATCGCTGCCGGCTTCACAGCGGCGGGCGACTACGTGGCCGGCCCCTACCCGGCCACGCTCGAAGGCGCGGTGCGTGCCGGGCTGGCGGCGGTCCCGAGCCGACCTTGAGCCCTCCGCCGGGCGACTCCCGGCATGCAGGCCCTTCTTTCGCCATGCAAAAATCTGCGTGCGATTGAGGGAGAATGCCGCCCCATGAAGACACCCGATTCGAAGGTCCCGGCCATCCAGGTCCTGGAGCGAACGTTTCTGCTGCTGGACCTGCTGGCGTCCTATCCGGATCCGGTGTCGCTCAAGCTCATCAGCGAACAGACGGGGCTGCATCCGTCGACCGCGCACCGCATCCTCAACGACCTCACGACCGGCCGCTTCGTCGACCGGCCGCAGGCTGGCAGCTACCGCCTCGGCATGCGGCTGCTGGAGCTGGGCAACCTGGTGAAAGCGCGCCTGGACGTGCGCGATGCGGCGCTCGGCCCGATGCGCGAGCTGCACAAGGTCACGCATCAGCCGGTGAACCTGTCGATGCGCCAGGGTGACGAGATCGTCTACATCGAGCGTACGTACAGCGAGCGCTCCGGTATGCAGGTGGTGCGGGCGATCGGTGGCAGGGCACCGCTGCACCTGACCTCCGTCGGCAAGCTGTTCCTCGCCCACGACGACCCCCAGCGCGTGCGCGCCTACGCCACGCGAACCGGCCTGGCCGGCCACACACGCAACAGCATCACCACGCTGCCGGCGCTCGAGCGCGAACTCACCAAGGTCGCCAGCCAGGGCACGGCACGCGACGACGAAGAACTCGAGCTTGGCGTGCGCTGCCTGGCTGCGGGCATCCTCGATGACCAGGGCAAGCTGGTCGCAGGCCTGTCGATCTCGGCGCCCGCCGACCGGCTGGAAGAAGGCTGGATGGAGCGGCTGCGCAACACGGCGGCGCAGATTTCCGCCGCGCTCGGCTACCGCCCGCCACTGCAGGCCGGCTCGACCATTCACTCGCTCAAATAAGAAAAGCCCGGCAGTGCCGGGCTCTTCGGACGGACGCCGCTCCGCACGGGCTCAGTGGGCGACCTTGGACGAACCGCCGGCCGAGGCCGTCTGCATCCCGCCTTCTTCAAGCCAGTGGCGCACGCGGTTGGCGTCGCCGATGCGCGAATACTTGCCGGCCGAATCGAGGAACACCAGTATCAGGTTGCGCCCGAGCAATTCGGCCTGCATCACCAGGCAGCGGCCCGCCTCGCGGATGTAGCCGGTCTTCTGGAGGCCGATCTCCCAGCGCGGGTCGCGCACCAGGCCGTTGGTCGTGCCGTAGCGCAACTGGCGGTTGCCCACATCGACCATGTGTTCGGGGGAGGTGGAGAGCTCGCGAATGAGCGGCACCTGGTAGGCCGCCTTGACGAGGATGGCGAGGTCGCGTGCGCTCGACTGGTTGCTGCTGGACAGGCCGGTCGGCTCCACATAGCGGGTGTGGCTCATGCCGAGTTCGTCGGCCTTGCGGTTCATCTCCTGCACGAAGGCATCGAGCCCGCCGGGATAGTGGCGCCCGAGTGCATTCGCGGCGCGGTTCTCGGACGACATCAGCGCCAGATGCAGCATCTCGCCGCGGGTCAGCTGGGTGCCCACGCGCAGGCGCGAATGGCTGCCTTTCTCGGTGTCGATGTCGGCCTGGGTGATGGTGAGCACCTCGTCCAGCGGCAACTGCGCTTCCGTCACGACCAGCGCGGTCATCAGCTTGGTCAACGAGGCAATGGGCACCACCGCCTTGGCGTTCTTCGCGAACAGCACTTCATCGGTGTCTTGATCGAGCACCAGGGCCACGGCGGACTTCAGATCCAGCGGGTCGTCGGTCAGGTGCAAGCCGGCCATCTGGCCGAAGGACAGGACGGGCGCTGCACGCACCACCGCGGCAGCTCGGGCCTTGGTGCGGCGCGCCGGCTTGCGGCTGCGCACCGCCGTCTTGCCGGCGGTGCTCTTCTTCGCGCTCGTGTGGGGCTTCTTCTTGGCGGGCGACGCATCGGCCGCGCCAGGCATGGTGAATGCGGCCGCCAGGGCCATCACCACCACGGATGCGAATCTTGACAAGAACTTCACGTCAGCCTCCACGCGCGACGGCGAAAGTGTAGGCGAACGAAAAATCTCGCACAAGATCAAAAACTTACGCGCGACTCCTCAAGTGTCGTCTCGATTGACGCAGTTGTGACCGAATGCTCACCCTTGCGCCGCCACGCGTTCCGTGTTGCTGTGCAGCTTGTTCAACGCCGCGAGATAGGCCTTGGCGGACGCCACCACGATGTCCGGATCGGCTCCCACGCCGTTGACGACCCGCCCGCCGTGCTGAAGCCGGACCGTCACCTCTCCCTGCGATTCTGTGCTGCCCGAGGTGATGGCATTGACCGAGTACAGCAGCATTTCGGCGCCAGATTGCAGCTTCGACTCGATGGCCTTCAGGCTGGCGTCGACGGGGCCGTTGCCATCGCTCTCCACGCGGTGTTCCACCCCGCCGGCGGCAAAGGTGACGCTCGCATGCGGCCGCTCGCCGGTCTCTGAGCGCTGCGCCAGCGACACCAGCCGGTAATGCTCCTGCGCGGCCGTGACCGATTCGTCCATCACCAGGGCGACGATGTCCTCGTCGAAGATTTCGCTCTTGCGGTCGGCCAGGTCCTTGAACTTGGCGAAGGCGGCGTTGACTTCGCCTTCGGACTCGAGCTCGACGCCGAGCTCCTGCAGGCGCTGCTTGAACGCGTTGCGCCCCGACAGCTTGCCGAGCACGATGCGGTTGGTGCTCCAGCCCACGTCTTCGGCACGCATGATTTCGTAGGTGTCGCGTGCCTTGAGCACGCCGTCCTGGTGAATGCCCGAGGCATGGGCAAAGGCGTTCGCCCCCACCACCGCCTTGTTGGGCTGCACGACGAAGCCGGTGGTCTGCGCCACCAGCCGCGAGGCGGGCACGATCTGCGTGGTGTCGATGCCGACCTCCAGCCCGAAGTGGTCACGGCGCGTCTTCACCGCCATCACCACCTCTTCGAGCGAGCAGTTGCCGGCACGCTCGCCGAGTCCGTTGATGGTGCATTCGACCTGGCGCGCGCCGCCGGTCATCACACCGGCCAGTGAATTGGCCACGGCCATGCCGAGGTCGTTGTGGCAGTGCACCGACCAGACCGCCTTGTCGGCGTTCGGGATGCGTTCGCGCAGGTTGGCGATGAAGGCACCGTAGAGCTCGGGAATGGCGTAGCCGACGGTGTCAGGGATGTTGATCGTCGTCGCGCCTTCGGCGATCACCGCCTCGATGACGCGGCACAGGAAGTCCGGGTCGGAGCGGTAGCCGTCCTCGGGCGAGAACTCGATGTCGTCGCACACCGTGCGTGCGAAGCGCACCGCGAGCTTCGCCTGCTCGAACACCTGCTCGGGCGTCATGCGCAGCTTCTTTTCCATGTGCAGCGCGCTGGTGGCGATGAAGGTGTGGATGCGCGAACGCGCCGCGCCCTTCAGCGCCTCGGCCGCGCGGCTGATGTCGCGGTCGTTGGCACGAGCGAGCGAGCACACGGTCGATTCGCGCACCTGCGAGGCGATCGCCTTCACCGCCTCGAAGTCGCCGTTGCTCGACGCCGCGAAGCCGGCTTCGATCACGTCCACGCGCAGGCGCTCGAGCTGGCGGGCGATGCGCAGCTTCTCGTCGCGCGTCATGGAGGCGCCGGGAGACTGTTCGCCGTCACGCAGGGTGGTGTCGAAGATGATCAGCTTGTCGGTCATGGTGGTCTCCGGTGCGCGCTCGGGGCGGCGATGTTAGGCGAGCGCTTCGCTGGCCGGCACCAGCGCCGCGCGGTGGTGGGCGCGCCGCAGCGCCGACACGATGGCCTGCAGCGAGGCCGAGACGATGTTGGCGTCCAGGCCCACACCGTACAGCGTGAGCGCCTCGCCGATCCGCATCTCGAGATAGGCCACGGCCTTCGCGCCGGCGCCGCTGCCCACGGAATGCTCGTGGTAGCCGAGCACACGCACAGGAACCGCAAGCTGGCGACCGAGGCCGTCGACGAAGGCGTCGATCGGCCCACTGCCCTCGCCCGCCACCGCCATCGTGCGATCGCCGATGCACACGGCGGCAGTCACCGCCACCCGGTCGCCGGGCAGGTTGGTGACGGTGGGCTGCAGCGCCTCCTGGCCGTCTGCCAGACCGTACTCGCGTTGGAAGATCTGCCAGATGTCACCGGCCGTCAGCTCCTTGCCGGAATCGTCCATGACGGACTGGACCACCTGGCTGAACTCGATCTGCAGGCGCCGCGGCAGTTCGACGCCGTACTCGCTTTCCAGCAGGTAGGAGATGCCGCCCTTGCCCGACTGGCTGTTGACGCGGATCACCGCGTCGTAGTTGCGCCCCACGTCCTTCGGATCGATGGGCAGATACGGCATGTCCCAGACGTCGCCCTCGCGGCGTGCGGCAAAGGCCTTCTTGATCGCGTCCTGGTGCGAGCCGGAGAACGAGGTGTAGACGAGATCGCCCGCGTAGGGATGGCGCGGATGAACCGGCAGCTGGTTGCAATGCTCGACGCAGCGGCGCACCTCGTCGATGTCGGAGAAGTCGAGACCCGGCGCCACGCCTTGCGTGTACAGGTTCAAGGCGATGTTCACCAGGTCGACGTTGCCCGTGCGCTCGCCGTTGCCGAAGAGGCAGCCTTCGATGCGATCGGCGCCGGCCATCAGCGCGAACTCGCCGGCAGCCGTGCCGGTGCCGCGGTCGTTGTGCGGGTGCACCGACAGCACGATGGCATCGCGCCGCTCGAGGTGGCGGTGCATCCACTCGACCATGTCGGCGAAGATGTTGGGCGTCGAATGCTCGACGGTGGACGGCAGGTTGATGATGCAGGGCCGGGCAGGCGTGGGCTGCCACACCGCAGTCACCGCATCGACCACGCGCTTGGAGAACGCAAGCTCGGTGCCGGAGAACATCTCGGGCGAATACTCGAAGACGAACTCGGTGTCCGTCTGCCGCTCGGCCAGTTGCTTGATCAGGCGCGTGTGCGTGGTGGCGAGCTCGACGATGCCGTCTTCATCGAGCCCGAGCACGACCCGGCGCATCACCGGCGCGACCGCGTTGTACAGGTGGAGCACGACGCGCCGCGCGCCCTTGACCGCCTCGAAGGTGCGCTCGATGAGTTCGGGCCGCGCCTGCGTCAGCACCTGGATGGTCACGTCCTCGGGCACCAGGTCCTGCTCGATCAGCAGGCGCACGAAGTCGAAGTCCGTCTGCGAGGCCGAGGGGAACCCGACCTCGATCTCCTTGAATCCGATGCGCACCAGCATCTCGAACATGCGCAGCTTGCGCGCGCTGTCCATGGGCTCGATGAGTGCCTGGTTGCCGTCGCGAAGGTCCACGCTGCACCACAGCGGGGCCCGCTCGAGCACCGTGTCGGGCCAGGTGCGGTCGCGCAGGCCGACCGGGGCGGTCGGGCGGTATTTCGAAAGCGGTTGCTCGAGCATGGAAACCTCGTGGAGTGTTTCGCAACCAGCATTCGCACAAACAAAACGGCCCGCTGCTGGTTGCATACGGGCCGTTGAATCAAAAACGTGTGGACGTGGACGATCAGCGAACCCGTGGCTCTCCTAGAAGAAGCGGTAGCGCGATCGCGGGGAAAGACGTCATAGCAGGCGAATATAGCACTAACGGTGCAACCCTTGTTCGTCGGGCTCGTCGGTGGAGGTGGCAATCATGCTCACCGGCCGGCCCTTCATCTTCTTGTAGCCGTACACCGCATAGCCCGAAAAGCCGTAGACCAGGAACAGCGCGAACAGCACCAGCGGCGGATGGATGTTGATGATGGCAATGCCCAGCGCGATGGCGACGATGACGATGAAGGGCACCGTCTTCTTGAAGTTGACGTCCTTGAAACTGTAGAACGGCACGTTGGTCACCATGGTGAGGCCGGCATACAGCGTCATCGCGAACGCGCACCAGGCCAGCCACTCCACCTGCCACGCATCGCGCCAGCCGAGGTCGTCCATCACCCAGATGAAGCCGATGAGCAACGCGGCCGACGCCGGGCTGGGCAGGCCCTGGAAGAAGCGCTTGTCGACGATGCCGATGTTGGTGTTGA
>JBIQKU010000123.1:0-10478 GCA_044506225.1 Rubrivivax sp.
TCGAGGCTGATCTCGTCGCGCGGCACGCCGAAGTAGCCGCGCGGGCGGTCGAGGATGACCACCGCGCGCGCCGTGCGGTCGGCCTCGCCGAGCACGCGGGCGCGCAGGTTCACGATGTCGGACGAGCGTGGGAAGGGCGAGCGGTAGATGTGCGTGATCGCGTAGCCCGGTGCACTCACGACGAATTCGTAGGCGGTGCCCGGCTGGGCGACGAACGGCCCCCAGCGGCCGTCGGCATCGATGGACTGGCGATGCACGCTGGCGCGGCGCTCGCCGGTGGCCGCGTCCACCGCATGCACCTCGATCGTCGCGCCCTCCAGCGGCAGGTTGCTCGGGTCGCTGCCGGTCGCCGGGTCGTTGGCGACGCCGCGGCCCGACACCTTGCCGTCGAGCACGATGCGCGCCTCGGGCACGATGTCGGTGGTGGCCGGTTCACGGCCGGTGAGGAATCGCCAGGTCAGCGCGAAGGCGCGCGGACCGAAGGACACCTCGCGGTGGTCGGCGTTGGGAATGACCTCGTTGAGCGCGCCTTTCAGCGCCGGCCCGTCGAAGCTCACGCCGGTGGGCTGGCCGGGCGCGCCGATCCAGCGGCCGTCGGGCTGGGCGTACTTGTCGTTGCGGTCCGAGCGCAGCGTCATCCACTTGACGCCGGGCGTCACCTCGTTGCGCTCCGCGCCCTTGGGCGCGTTCAGGCCGCTGAGGAACGCGCCCGCCCCGTTGAACTCGCTGTTCGGCTGGAAGGCGGGGCTCGCCCACACGCCGTGGTTGGGCGTGCCGCCGAGCACCGCATGCGACACCTTCGCCGCGCCGCCGCCGTTGGCGATGTAGTTGCGGATGGCAAAGCCGCCGCGCGAGTTGCCCACCAGCACCACCTGCTTCGCGCCGGTGGCCGCGAGCACCTTGTCGACCTCGGCCGCGAGGAACTGCATCGCCTCGGTGCTGGAGCTGCGCCCGGGTTGCGGCTTGGTGTCGTCGCTGCGGGCGGCGGGGTAGGGCATGTCGATGGCATGCAGGCGCTCGCGCGGCCAGCCGTTGCTCTCGAAGCGCCACAGCGTCGTCATCCACAGCGCGGCGGTGTCGCCGTTGCCGTGCACGAAGACGATGGGCGGATACGGCGGCTCGGCCGGCGCGGGCGTCATGCTGCCGCAGGCGCCGAGCAGCACGCTGCCGGCCAGCGCGGCCAGCGCCGCGCGGCGATCGATCGAGGGGGACATGCGGACTCCTGGTGCTTCAAGTCGGGGATGCCAGATCACGGGCCGAAGGAAACACCCGGCCCTGCGTGTCGGTGAGTGTGCCGGCGGCGCGCACCGCGCGCACGATGGCCATGGCCATCACCTCGGCGGCGAGTGTGCCCAGCACGGTGAGATGCCGCGCGGCCGCCTGGCTGCCAGTGGCGAGGGCGAACACGGTGTCGCCGTCACTGGGCGTGTGCACCGGGTTGATGCTGCGCGCGAGACCGTCGTGCGCCATCTGCGCGAGCTTGCAGGCCGCGGCCTTGGACAGGCGCGCATCGGTGGCGACCACGCCCAGCGTGGTGGCGCTGCCTGCGGCGAGATCGACTGGCAGTTCGCCCCGGCACAGGGCGTCGGCGGTGCCGAGCAGCGAGCGACCGTCGGCGCTGCGGGCGCCGGCAATCACCCGGCCGCTGCGCGGGTCGATCACGTCGCCGCGGGCGTTGACGGCGGCGAGCGCGGCCACCGTCACGCCCTGCACGCGCAGCGAGGCGCAGCCCAGGCCGCCGGCCATGGCGCGCTCGAGCCCGAAGACCTTGCCGACGAGCGCGCCGGTGCCGGCGCCCACATTGCCTTCGGCCGGCGGGGTGGTGCTGGCAGCCTCGCAGGCGGCGTAGCCGGCGGCGGCATCGGGCAGCACCGACAGGTCGCCGCCGTACAGGTCGAAGAGGATGGCCGCCGGCACGATGGGCACGACCGCCGGGCCGACCCGCAGGCCCGTGCCACGTTCGGCCAGCCAGCGCATCACGCCGCCGGCCGCGTCCAGCCCGAAGGCGCTGCCGCCGGCCAGCAGGATGGCATGCACGGTGTCGACCGTGTTCAGCGGCGACAGCAGGTCGGTCTCGCGGGTGCCGGGGGCGGCGCCACGCACGTCCACGCCGGCCACCGTGCCCGGCGGCGGCAGGATCACGGTGCAGCCGGTGGGCCGGCGCGTCTCGGTGAAGTGGCCGACCGCGAGGCCGGCCACGTCGGTGATCGAGCCGGCGCCGGACATCAGGCGAACACGCCGGCCTCGTCGCTCATGCGGGCGGAGACTTCGCCCAGCTGATGCAGGCTGTCGCCGAAGGCGAGGTCGATCATCGTCAGGCGCTTGAAGTAGTGGCTGCCGACGTATTCGTCCGTCACGCCGATGCCGCCGTGCAGCTGCACCGACTGCTGGCCGACGAAACGCGTGGCCACGCCGATCTGGTACTTGGCCTGAGCCAGCGCGCGGCGGCGCACGTCCACCGGCTCGCCGAGCTTGAGCGTGGCGTAGTAGCTCATCGAGCGGGCGAGTTCGAGCTGCATCTTCATGTCGACCATGCGGTGGCGCAGCGCCTGGAAGCTCGCGATCGGCACGCCGAACTGGCGGCGGGTGTTCAGGTAGTCGGCGGTGAGCCCCATCAGCTTGTCCATCGCGCCGACCGCTTCGGCACAGACGGCGGCGATGCCCACGTCCACCGCCGCTTCCAGCGCGGCGAAGCCGTCTTCGGCGATCAGCGTGGCGCTCGCGTCGGCAAGCGTCAGCTCGGCGGCGCGCGCGCCGTCCTGCGTGGGATAGCCGCGCACCTGGACGGCGCCTTTGTCGACCAGGAAGAGGCCGATGCCGGCACGGTCGTCATCGGCGCCGGCGATGCGCGCCGGCACGACGAACGCATCGGCCTCGTCACCGGCCGGCACCACGCTCTTGGCGCCGTTGAGCGTCCAGCCTTGCGCGCCCTTGGTGGCGCGGGTCGTCACGTGCTCGAGCCGGTAGCGCGCGCGGCGCTCCTGATGCGCCAGCACGATGAGGGCGGACGCATCGGCGATTTTCGGCAGCCATTGCGCCTGCAGCGCCTCGGGCGCGGCGGCCAGCAGCGCCGGCGCGATCAGCGCGCCCTGCGCGAACGGCGCATTGACGAGGCCGCGGCCGAGCTCTTCCATCACCACCATCGCCTCGACGGCGCCGAAGCCCATGCCGCCGTGCGCCTCCGGCACGGCCAGGCCCGTGAGGCCCAGCTCCGCCAGCTCGGCGTAGACCGCGCGCGTCGCGCCGCCGGCCTTGGCGAGCTGGTGGCGGCGCTCGAAGCCGAAGCCCTTGTCCACCCAGCGGCGCACGGCGTCGCGCAGGGATTCCTGGTCGTCGGTGAAATCGAAATCCATGGTGTTCTTCCTTCTCTCGTTCAGCCCAGCACGACCTGCGCCACGATGTTGCGCTGCACCTCGTTGCTGCCGCCGTAGATGGTGGTCTTGCGCATGTTGAAGTAGTCGGCCGCGAGCGGGGCGAAGTGCGCCGCGCCCACGTACTCGCCCTGCCAGCCGGCTTCCATCGCCTCGCGGATGAAGGGCAGGGCGTAGGGGCCGGCGGCCAGCATCATCAGCTCGGTGAAGCGGCCCTGGATCTCGCTGCCGCGGATCTTCAGCAGGCCGGCCACGTCCAGCGGCTGCTTGCCGCTTTTCTCGCCGGCGAGCACGCGCAGCACCATCATCTCGAGCGCGACGATGTCGACCTCGAGCTTGGCCACCTCGTCGCGAAAACGCGTGTCGTCCAGCATGCCTTCGGCGGCGGCGATGCGCTTGAGGCGCTTCAACTCGCGCTTGGAACGCGCCACGTCGGCGATGCTGGTGCGCTCGTGCGACAGCAGGTGCTTGGCGTAGGTCCAGCCCTTGTTCTCCTCGCCGATGAGGTTGTCCACCGGCACCTCGACGTTGTCGAAGAAGACTTCGTTCACCTCGTGCTCGCCGTCGAGCAGGATGATGGGCCGCACCGTGATGCCGGGGCTCTTCATGTCGATCAGCAGGAAGCTGATGCCTGTCTGCGGCTTGCCTTCGTTGCTCGTGCGCACGAGGCAGAAGATCCAGTCGCCGTGCTGGGCGAGCGTGGTCCAGGTCTTCTGGCCATTGACGATGTAATAGTCGCCGCGGCGCTCGGCGCGCGTCTTGAGCGAGGCGAGGTCCGAGCCCGCGCCCGGCTCGCTGTAACCCTGGCTCCACCACACGTCGCCGCTCATGATGCCGGGCAGGTGCTGCCGCTGCTGCTCCGGCGTGCCGAAGGCCATGATGACCGGCGCCACCATCACCGGCCCGAAGGGCACGACGCCGGGCGCGCCGGCGCGGGCGCATTCCTCGTCGAAGAGGTGGCGCTGCACGGCGGTCCAGCCCGGGCCGCCGAACTGCTTGGGCCAGGCCGAGCCGTGCCAGCCCTGCTTGCCGAGGATGCGCGCCCAGCGCTGCTGGTCGTCGCGCGTGAGGCGCTGCGCGTTGTGCACCTTGTCGCTGATGTCCTTCGGCAGGTTCTCGGCCACCCAGGCGCGGATCTCGGCGCGGAAGGCTTGTTCTTCGGGGGTGAAATGCAGGTCCATCGTGACTCCTGGCGGGCGCTTGTCGAACCCGGCGTTTTAGCATGCGCGGCGAGGGCCGTTTTGTCCCTGCCGCGACAAGCGGCGGGACCTCAGTACCGCCGATCCAGCGTGAGGATGTCGTTCTCGCGCTTCATCTGGAAGCGCGTGAGGAAGCTGTTGCCCAGCAGCACCATCGGCATGGCGGCGGGCACCACCATCGCCTCGACGTCGTAGACCGTCACCTCGCCCACGCGCACCGAGGCGAGCCGGGTCGCGTACACCGGCACCAGGCCGTTGGCCGAATGCGCCATGCCGCGCCGGCCCTTCCTGTAGTCGAGGCCGAGGCGGTCGGCCTGCTCCTGGCCGAGCGCCACCGAGGTCGCGCCGGTGTCGACGACGAACTGCACCGCCTTGCCGTTGATCGCGCCTTGGGTGACGAAGTGGCCGCCCGGCCCGGCGGTGAGCACGATCTGCGTGCCGCCCGCGGCGCCGGCCGCCGCGCCCAGGTTCACCGGCGCGCCCAGCTGCAGCGGCACCCGCTTGCCGCCGATCTCGACCACGGCGTCGCCGCCGTCCATGCTCACCAGCTTCACGCCCTGGTGCGTGCCGCCGACGGCCACCGCGCGCGGCGTGCCGTCGATCACCAGCAGCGCCTTGCTGCCCATGCTGCCGCTGAAGGTGACGGTCTGGGCCGGCGCGGCCGTGGCGCACAGCAGCGCTGCAGCCAGGACAAGGCAGCGCATCTCGGCCTGCGCGTTTCTCAAGCGAACGCCGCGGATCCGGCTTCGCCGGTCCGCTGGTGTGCCCCCTGGGGGGCGCGCGAAGCGCGTAGGGGGGGGCTCATCAATCTCTGAAATTGTTGAAGGACAGGGGAGCGTCCGGCACGTCCTTGCGGATCAATGCCATCGCAGCCTGCAGGTCGTCGCGCTTGGCGCCCGTCACGCGCACGGTGTCGCCCTGGATCGCGGCCTGCACCTTCATCTTGCTCTGCTTGACGAGCGTCTGGATCTTCTTGGCGGTCTCGGCGTCGATGCCGCTCTTCACGGTGAGCACCTGCTTGACCTTGTCGCCGCCGATCTTCTCGATCTTGGCGCTGCGGTCGAGAAAGCGCACGTCGACGTTGCGCTTGGCGAGCTTGGCCAGCAGGATGTCCATCACCTGGCCGACCTGGAAGTCGCTGTCGGCGTAGACCGTCAGCTCCTTCTCCTTCTGCTCGATGCGCGCCGACGTGCCCTTGAAGTCGAAGCGCGTGCCGATCTCCTTGGCGGTCTGGTCGATGGCGTTGCGCACCTCGACGAGGTCGGGCTCGAGCACGGTGTCAAAACTGGGCATCGCGAGGGCTCTCCGGAGTTGTCCGACGGGGCGTCGGGCATGGCGAATGAAGCGAAAATTCTGCCATGCACATCGAATCGGGCGTGAGCCTGAAACCCTACAACACCTTCGGCCTGCCGGCCGTGGCGAACACCCTCGTGCGCGTGGCGAGCGATGCCGACGTGCGCGCCGTCGTTGACCATCCTCAACTCGGCCGCGCGGCGAAGTTCATCCTCGGCGGGGGCAGCAACATCATCCTCACGCGCGACATGCCGCAGGTGGTGCTGAAGGTCGAGGTGAAGGGCCGCCGCCTGGTCGAGGCGCGCGACGACGCCTTCATCGTCGAGGCCGGCGCCGGCGAGCCGTGGCACGAGTTCGTCATGTGGACGCTGGCGCAGGGTTATCCGGGCCTGGAGAACCTCGCGCTCATTCCCGGCACGGTGGGCGCCTCGCCGGTGCAGAACATCGGCGCCTACGGCGTGGAGCTGGCCGACCGCTTCGAGTCGCTGGACGCGGTGGACCTCGTCACCGGCCGCAGCGTGGTGCTGGGCCCGCGCATCTGCGCCTTCGGCTACCGCGACAGCGTGTTCAAGCACTCGCTGGCCGGGCGCAGCGTGATCACGCGCGTGCGCTTTCGCCTGCCCAGGCCCTGGCGGCCGGTGCTCGGCTACCTGGAACTGGAGCGCAAGGTGGCCGAGACGGGCATCATGGCGCCGGGCGCGCAGCAGGTGGCCGACTGGGTCTGCGCCATCCGCCGCGCCAAGCTGCCCGATCCGCGCGAGATCGGCAACGTGGGCAGCTTCTTCAAGAACCCGGTGGTCACGCGCGAGCAGTGCCGCGACATCACCGGGCGTGACCCGGAGATCGTGCACTACCCCATGCCCGACGGCAGCATGAAACTCGCCGCCGGCTGGATGATCGACGCCTGCGGCTGGAAGGGAAAGGCGGTCGGCCAGGCCGCGGTCTACGACAAGCAGGCGCTGGTGCTGATCAACCGCGGCGGCGCCATCGGCTCGGAGGTGATGACGCTCGCGCGTGCGATCCAGGAAAGCGTGTACGGGCGCTTCGGGATCCGGCTGGAGCCGGAGCCGGTGGTGGTGTGAATTCAGGCGCCCGGCCGCTCGGCGACCTCGGGCAGCCAGCCGAACGTGGCGCACAGGTCGCGTGTGATCGCGGTCTGCCGCTCGAGCGCCTCCAGCAGGCCTTGCAGTTCGGCCAGCGGCAGCTCGGCCGCGCCGCGCTGAAGGCCGTTGGCCTGTTCTGCCATCACCCGCAGGCCGAGGCTCACCGACGCGCCCTTGAACGCATGCGCCTGCTCCTGCAGCGCGCGGCGCTCGCCGGCGCGAAGCGCCTCGCCCAGGCGCGCGAGCGAGCCGGGCGCGGATTCGAAGAAGCTCGCCAGCAGCCGCGCGTACTTCTCGCGCGACAGCGAGCTGTGCAGCATCTGCACCGTGGCATGGTCCACCAACTCGCCCGGCGCCGCCGCAGCGGCTGCCTGCGCCGTGGCCGCCGGTGGCGCCTCGCCGCCGCCGTAGCGCGCGAGCAGCTCGCGCAGCTGCGGCAGGTGCGCGGGCTTGGTGAGCATCTCGTCCATGCCGGCGGCGCGCGCACGTTCCTGAGAATCCTGGAAGGCATCGGCTGTGAGCGCGACGATGGGCATGGCGCCGCGCGGCAGCGGCAGGGCGCGGATGGCGCGCGCCGCGGCGAAGCCGTCCATCACCGGCATGTGCAGGTCCATGAGCACGATGTCGAAATCCTCGGCCTGTGCGGCGCGCACCGCGTCCTCGCCGTTCTGCGTGAACACCGCGCTGTGCCCCAGCTTGTCGAGCACGGCCTCGAGGTAGGCCTGGTTCACCGGATGGTCCTCGGCCACCAGCACGCGCAGCGCCCGGCCGGCCGGCGTGGCGGCGGGCGCGGACGGCTGCGCGCCCGCGGCGGGCGGCGCCACCGGCGGCAGCGGCACGGCGAGCGTGAAGATGCTGCCGCGCCCGGGCGCGCTGCTCACCGAGATGTCGCCGTCCATCAGCCGGGCGAGGCTGCGCGAGATCTCGAGGCCGAGGCCCGTGCCGCCGTGGCGGCGCGAGGTGCTGTCGTCGCCCTGCGAAAAGCGCTGGAACAGCCGTGCCTGCATGGCTTCGTCCATGCCGATGCCGGTGTCGCTGACGGCAAAGACCACGGTGGCGGCGGATTCGGCACCGTCGTTGGCGGTGCGCACGTCCAGCCGCACCTCGCCCACCGGCGTGAACTTCACCGCATTGCTCAGCAGGTTGAAGAGGATCTGCTTGAGCCGGGTCCCGTCGGCACGCACCCAGCGCGGCATGTCGGCCTCCATGGTCACACGCAGCGCCAGGCCCTTGGCCTGCGCCTGCGCGCGCATGAGCGACTCGACCTCGCGCACCAGGCGTGCGAGATCCACCGGCACCGGCGAGACCTGCAGGCTGCCGGATTCGAGCTTGGAGATGTCGAGGATGTCGTTGAGGATGGCCAGCAGGTGGTTGGCCGATTCCTTGGCGGTGTGCAGGTAGCCGGCCTGCTGGCTGGACAGCGGCGTCTCCTGCAGCAGCGACATCATGCCCAGCATGCCGTGGAAGGGCGTGCGGATCTCGTGGCTCATGTTGGCGAGGAACACGCTCTTGCTGCGGCTGGCGGCCTCGGCCTCCAGGCGCGCGACCGACAGGCTGTCGGCCAGCGTCTCCAGCCGCCCGCGCCGCTGCTGCAGTGCGCGCAGCTGGCGCAGCACCACGGCGGCCAGCGCCAGCAGCAGCAGGCACTGGAACAGCGTGAACGCGATGCCGATCTGGCTTTGCCGGCGCAGCCCGTCCATGCGCTCGGTGGCGCGTTCGTACAGCAGCTGCGAGGCGCCGAGCGACAGGTCGTGCAGCGCCACGCTCAGGCCGTCGACCTGGTGCAGCAGCTGGTGCACCGCCTCGGGCGTGAGCGGCGCCACCGGCTGCTCACCGAGGTAGCCGTCGGCGTGACGCACGAAGGCGCGCACGCGGGCCAGCGTGGGCAGGTAGGCCGTCTGCGTCTGCATGATCTGCGCGACGCGTTCATGGTCGACCAGGCCGATGCGGCTCACGAAGATGTCGTAGCGCAGCTGCAGCCCCGCCAGATCGGCCGTGGCGAGGTCGGCGGCAGCGAGCTGCAGTTCGTTGCGCAGCCGCAGGTGCTCGGCCTCGAGCTGGAAGAAGCTCCAGCCGAGCGCGTCGTTCTGGAAGTGCTGCGTGCGGTCCAGCAGCGTGTACTGCCGCCATTGCACGAACACCGCGCCGGCCAGCGCCACCGCCAGCGCGAGGCCGAGCAGCGCGACGCCGGCGCGGCGCACGGGGCCGCTGGCCGAGGGGTCCGTGCCGGTGTTCACCGCACCTCGATGCGTCGCAACTGCCAGGCCGCGCGGCCGAAGTGCACCGGGTTGCGCAGCTCGCGCACGGTGTCGAAGGGGTACATGATGACCAGCGGCCCCTTCTCGCGCACCGTCATCGGCTGGTCGTCCAGGCGATGGGCGACGATGACATCGAGCCGGCGCACCTCCTCGACCGGAATGTCGACCCGGTAGTCGTTGAGCGCGATCGCACGCAGCGTGTCGCCGCGGGCGCCGACCAGTGCGAGCAGTTCGCGCAGCCGCACGCCGGTGAAGGTGCGCGGCCGTGAGTACCACGGCACCAGCGTGGTCAGGCTGTGCTGCGGCAGGCGTTCGAGCATGGCCATGTCGAAGTCGGCGGCGTCGGCGGTGTTGCGCTGCGAGATGGCGCCGGTGATGCTGAGCACCGGCGTGCCGCTCGGCGCCTCGAGCGCGAAGGCACGTCCTGCCTGCACCACCAGCAGACCGCCCAGCAAACCGCCCAGCAGGGCGCGGCGCGAGGACGAGGCAGGCAGTGTCATGGCGCGCATTCTGGCATCGCCGCTGCCGGGCGCAGCGCGCTCACAGCGCCTGCGTGCGCGCCTCGAGCCAGTCGCGCGCCGCGCCCGCCACGCGCGGCGCCAGCCGCTCGCGCACATGGGCGTGGTAGGCGTTGAGCCAGGCGGTGTCCTCGTCGCCCAGCAGCGCGCGGTCCAGGCAGCGGGTGTCGATCGGGCACAGGGTGAGCGTCTCGAAGGCGAGGAACGCGCCGAAGCCACCGCGCTCCGGCGTGTCGACCGGCTGGTTCATCACCAGGTTCTCGATGCGCACACCCCAGCGGCCTTCGCGGTACACGCCGGGCTCGATGCTGGTCACCATCCCGGGTTCCATGGCCATGGCCGGCTCGGGCTGGACGCGGGAGATGCTTTGCGGGCCTTCGTGCACGTTGAGGAAGTAGCCCACGCCATGGCCAGTGCCGTGGCCGTAGTCCAGGCCGTGCTGCCACAGCGGCGCACGGGCGATGGCGTCCAGCATGGGCGCGGGCGTGCCGCGTGGAAAGCGGCTGCGGCTGAGCGCGATCATGCCCTTGAGCACGAGCGTGACGTCGCGCCGCTGCTCGGCCGACACCTCGCCGATCGGCCAGACGCGGGTGATGTCGGTGGTGCCGCCGAGGTACTGGGCGCCGGAGTCGATGAGCAGCAGGCCGTCGCTTTCGATTACCGCATGCGATGCCGGCGTGGCGCGGTAATGCGGCATGGCGCCGTTGGCGTTGAAGCCGGCGATGGTGGCGAAGCT
>JBIQKU010000124.1:0-10477 GCA_044506225.1 Rubrivivax sp.
CCTGCTGGTGCAGTTCCACAACGAGACCTGGGGCGGCGAGAAGGTCTTCCAGCTGATGTCCAGGCTGGCCGAGAACGTGGCCGCCAACCGCAACCTGCTCGAGCTGATGGCGGTGGTGCTGGCCTTGGGCTTCGAGGGCCGCTACCGCGTGGCCAACGAAGGCCGTGCGCAGCTCGAGAGCGTGCGCACCCGGCTCGCGCAGATGCTGGCCGGCACCAAGGAGCGCGCCGAGCCGGCGCTGTCGCCGCGCTGGGAGGGCGTGCGCGCCGACGGCAAGCTGCGCGCCGGCGTGCCGATGTGGGCGGTGATGTCGCTCGCGGCCATCGCACTCGCGCTCATCTACTTCGGCATGCGCCTCGCCATCAACAGCTATTCCGACCCGGTGTTCGCCACGCTGCAGGCGCTGAATGTGCAGCCGCCGCCCGTCAGCGCCGCACCGCCGCCCCCGCCACCGCCCGCGCCGCCGCGCCTCGCCGGGCTGCTCGAGCCCGACATCGCCGCCGGCCGGGTGATGGTGCAGGACCTCGGCGACCGCTCCATCGTCATCATCAAGGGCGATGGCATGTTCGACTCCGGCGGCTCGGTGCTGTCCGATGACGTGATGCCCACGCTCGCACGCATCCAGGCCGCGCTGATGAAGGTGCCCGGGCGCATCCTCATCACCGGCCACACCGACAGCCAGCCGATCCGCTCGCTGCGCTTTCCGTCGAACTGGCACCTGTCGCAGGCGCGTGCTGACTCGGTGAAGACCATGCTCGCCGCCAACATCAAGCCCGAACGCCTGCTCGCCGAAGGCCGCGCCGAGGCCGAACCCGTGGCCGACAACGCCACGGCCGACGGCCGTGCGAAGAACCGCCGCGTCGAGATCACGCTGTTCGTGCCCCTGGGCACCTGAGGCCCATCGACGTCCACGTCACCGAGTCCGCGCATGGAAAAGCTGTTGCACGTTCTTCTTCATCCGCTGCTGTGGGCGGTGATCGGCCTCTTCGCACTGTCCGCGCTCATCTGGTGGGTGGGCCCGCTGGTGGCCATCGGCAGCTGGCGGCCGCTGGACGGCGTGTGGAGCCGCGGTGTGCTGATCGCGCTGCTGTTCGCCGGCCTCGCGGGCAAGTTCGCGCTCGCCGCCTGGCGCCGTCGCAAGACGAATGCGGCGCTGGTCGACGGCATCGCCAAGGGCCCCAAGACCGCCGACCGCGAGCTGAACACGCTGAACGAGCGCTTCGCGCAGGCCATCGAGGTGCTCAAGACCAGCGGTGGTCGCTCGGTCTTCCAGCGCGGCCAGTTCCTGTATGAACTGCCCTGGTACATCTTCATCGGCGCGCCTGGCTCGGGCAAGACGACGGCGCTGCTGAATGCGGGCCTCACCTTTCCGCTGGCCGAAAAGCTCGGCAACGCCAGCGTGCGCGGCGTGGGCGGCACGCGCAACTGCGACTGGTGGTTCACCGACCGTGCGGTGCTCATCGACACCGCCGGGCGCTACACCATGCAGGAGTCGGATGCGCAGGTCGACGCCTCGGCCTGGGACGGCTTTCTCGCGCTGCTGAAGAAGTCGCGCCCGCGCCGGCCGATCAACGGCGTGCTGCTCACGGTCAACATCCAGGACCTGCTGCAGCAGTCGCCGCCCGAACGCAAGGAGCACGCCGCCAAGCTGCGCGCGCGCATGCAGGAGCTCACCGAGAAGCTCGGCGTGCGTGCACCGGTCTATGTGCTGGTCACCAAGGCCGACCTGATCGCCGGCTTCAACGCGATGTTCGCGGACCTGGGCAAGGAGGAGCGCAACCAGGTCTGGGGCTTCAGCTTCCCCTACACGCCCGACAGCGAAGACGATCCGCTGGCCCAGTTCGGCTCGGAGTTCGCCGCGCTCGAAAAGCGCCTGCGCGACCGGGTGATGGCGCGCATGAACGCCGAGCACGAGGTGCTCGAGCGCGCGGCCATCTTCGACTTCCCGCAGCAGTTCGCCGGCATCCGCGGGCTGCTCGGAGGTTTTCTCGAGCAGGTGTTCGGCGGTGGTGGCTCGCTGGAGGAACGCCCGCTGCTGCGCGGCGTGTACTTCACGAGCGGCACCCAGGAAGGCACACCCATCGACCGTGTGATGGGCACGCTCGCGCGCACCTTCGGCGTCGAGCGCCGGCTGCCACAGGCCGCGGGCGCACGCGGCAAGAGCTTCTTCCTGCACCGGCTGCTGCAGGACGTGGTGTTCGAGGAGCAGGGCCTGGTCGGCGAGAACCGCCGCGTCGAGGCACGCCGGGGCCGCTGGCGATTCGCGGGCTTTGCCACGACCGCGCTGGTGAGCGTGGTGCTGATCGGCGGCTGGGCGGTGAGCTTCGTGAAGAACCGCGCCTACGTCGCCGAGGTCGAGGCCCGACTGCCCGAGGTGACCCAGGCGGTGGCCACCGTGCCGCCGGCCACCAGCGGCGACGTGACACCGCTGCCGCCGGTGCTGAACCTGGTGCGCGGCACCGCGCGCACGCCGGCTTTCGAGCTGGCCGACCCGCCGCTGGCCATGACCTTCGGCCTGTACCAGGGCGAGAAGCTCGATGCCGGCGTCGAGCTCGGCTACAACCGCCTGCTCGACAAGGCGCTGATGCCGCGGGTGGTGCGCCGGCTGGAAGAGCGCCTGCGCGGCGCGAGCCGCGACAACCTCGAGTTCGCCTACGAGGCGCTGAAGAACTACCTGATGCTGTACGCGCCGCAGCATTTCGAGCCCGAGTCCTTCAAGGCCTGGGTGGCGATCGACTGGGACGCGACGCTGGAGCGCAGCCTGCGCCCCGAGGACCGCGAGGCGCTGGCCGCCCACCTCGATGCCTTGCTGCAGCACGGCGCGCCGCCGCCGGCCGCGGCCATGGACGAGCAGCTCGTCGCCGGCGTGCGCGACATGCTGGTCGCCTACCCGCTCGAGTTCCGCATCTTCAGCCGCCTGAAGCGCATGCGCGTGGGCGCCGACATCCCGGCGTTCTCGGTCGCGAGCGCGGCCGGCCCCTCGGCGCTCACCGTGTTCGAGCGCGTGAGCGGCGAGCCGCTCACCCAAGGCATTCCCGGCCTCTTCACCCGGGACGGCTACCGTGAGGCCTTCGAGAAGTCGGTGGAGCGCGCCACGCGCCAGCTTGCCGGCGAAGAGGAATGGGTGCTGGGTGTGAAGCGGCCGGCCGGCGCGTTGTCGAGCGTGCGCGCCGACCCCGAGCTGACCGACCGCGTGCGCCGGCTGTACTTCGAGGAGTACATCAAGACCTGGGACCGCTACATCGCCGACGTGCGCATCGTGAAGATGGGCGGCATCGACCAGAGCCTGCAGGTCGCGCGCGCGCTGTCGGGCGTCGACTCGCCGCTCGCCGCCTTCCTGCGCGGCGTGACGCGCGAGACCACGCTGGTGCAAAAGCGCGAAGAGATCGACATGAACACCACTGCCGGCGAGATCAAGTACCGGCTGAACGAGGCCAAGCAGGAACTGGCCGCGCTCACGGGCAGCGTGCAGGGGCCGCGCTCGAAGGGCGTGAACGACGGCCGCCCGCTGGAGCAGATGGTCGACGACCACTTCGCTCACATCCACCGCCTGATGGCCGGCACGCCGCCGCCGATGGATGCGGTGCTGCGCCTGTTCAACGACGTCTACGTGCAGCTCTCGGCCGTCGACCAGGCGCAGAAGACGAAGTCGGCCCCGCCGCCCGCCGGCGGCGCCGAGCGCATCCGCGCCGAGGCCGGCCAGCAGCCCGAGCCCATCCGCTCGATGCTCGAGAGCCTGTCGGGCGCCGCGGCGTCGCAGGGGCGCACGGTGGAGCGCCAGTCGCTCACCAGCGAGCTCAAGCCGGTGGCCGACGTCTGCCGGCGTGCCATCAACGGCCGCTATCCGTTCACGCCGAGCGCCACCGCCGATGTGCTGCCCGAGGACTTCTCGCAGCTCTTCGGCGTGGGCGGCATGCTCGACGAGTTCTTCCAGAGCCGGCTCGCGCCGCTGGTCGACACCGGCGCCAACCCCTGGCGCTTCAAGCCCACGGGCGACAGCAGCCGGCCGGTGAACGTGGCCGCGCTGGCCGACTTCCAGCGCGCCGCGCGCATCAAGGAGGTGTTCTTCCGCGGCGGCGGCAAGAACCCGTCGTTCAAGGTCGACCTGCGCGCCATCGAGCTGATGGACGGGCTGGAGTCGGTCAGCATGGACATCGACGGCCAGGTCTACAAATTCCTGCCGGGCAACACCGCGCCCATCAGCGTGCAATGGCCCAGCCCGCGTGTGGCGTCGCAGATCAAGCTGCAGCCCGAGGGCGGCACCGCCATGCTGTTCGAAGGGCCCTGGGCGCTGTTCCGCCTGTTCGACCGCTTCGACGTGCAGCCCTCGGCCCAGCCCGAGAAATTCACCGTGGTGATGAACCTCGGCGGCAAACGGGCGCGCTTCGAGGTGACCGCCAGCAGCGTGTTCAACCCCTTCCGGCTGCGCGAAGTCCAGCAGTTCCGCTGCCCCGGGTCGCTATGACCCCCGGCTGGTACGGCAAGCTGCCTTCATTGGGCGACTTCGCCTCGCGGCGGCTCGCGGCCGAGTTCATCGAGCCTTGGGACCAGTGGCTGGGCGAGGGCCTGGCCGCGCAGCGGGCGCTGCAGGGGGAGGCCTGGCTGGATGCCTACCTGCGCAGCCCGGTGTGGCGCTTCGTGCTGCTGCCGAGCGTGGTGTCGGCGGCGCAGGCGGCGCCGGTGGCGGGTGTGCTCATGCCCTCGGTCGACCGGGTGGGCCGCTACTTCCCGTTCACCGTCGCGCTGCCGCTGCAGCACCTGCCGCGCAGCGCGCTGGAGGTCGAGCAGCTGCTCGGCTGGCTGCACTGTGTGGAGGACCTGGCGGTCGATGCCTTGCAGGGCGACTGGTCCATCGAGCAGCTGGAAGACGCGCTCGCCACCTTGCCGCCGGTGGTGGAGGCCGAACGCTTCGACGCCCCGGCGCTCGCAGCCGCCCGCGATGCGCTGGCCGCCGCACTTGCCGGTGCGCCCGGCTTCGTGCCGCTGGATGGCATCCGCAGCCGCAGCGAGCTGGCCGGGCTGTTCGCCGGCGCGCTGCGCGGCCCCTCCGACCCCGCCGGCCCGCCGGTCGCCGCGGGCCTGGGCTTCTGGCTGGCCGACAGTCCCGACGACGCCCGCCTGCTGGTGAGCCACGGCCTGCCCGGCACCGACCATTTCGTGCAGATGCTGGGCGGCCAGGCCGCAGACGCTGTCCTGAGATGAACCCAGAAGACGACGATCCGGCGCGCACCGTCATCACGCCGCGCACCGCACCCCCCGCCGGCGACGACGGCGACGCCACCGTCATCCGTCCGCGCGGCGAGGCTGCGATGTCGCCGCCAAGCGCCGCGCCGGCCGCGGCCGGCTCAGACAACCACCTGCCGCTGGGCACCTGCCTCGGCGAGTTCGAGCTCGTCCAGGTGCTGGGCGAAGGCGGCTTCGGCATCGTCTACCTGGCCCACGACCAGTCGCTGGAGCGCAAGGTCGCGCTCAAGGAGTACATGCCCTCGGCGCTGGCCGCGCGCAGCGGCGGCACGCAGGTGTCGGTCAAATCCGAGCGCCACCGCGAAACCTTCGAGGCCGGGCTGAAGAGCTTCGTCAACGAGGCGCGGCTGCTGGCGCAGTTCGACCATCCCTCGCTGGTCAAGGTCTACCGCTTCTGGGAGGCGAACGGCACCGCCTACATGGTGATGCCGTTCTACGAAGGCACGACGCTCAAGCAGCAGCTCGCGGCCATGGACGGCCCGCCGGACGAAGCCTGGCTGATGGCGCTGCTGGCGCCGCTGACCGAGGCGCTCGCGGTGATCCACGCCGAGCAGTGCTATCACCGCGACATCGCACCCGACAACGTCATCCTGCTCGAAGGCAGCCAGCGCCCGCTGCTGCTGGACTTCGGCGCCGCCCGCCGCGTGATCGGCGACATGACGCAGGCGCTCACCGTCATCCTCAAGCCCGGCTACGCGCCGGTGGAGCAGTACGCCGAAGTGCCCGGCATGAAGCAGGGCCCGTGGACCGATGTATACGCACTCGCCGCCGTGGTCTATTTCGCCATCGTCGGCAAGACGCCGCCGACCTCGGTGGGCCGGCTGATGAACGACAGCTACCAGCCGCTGGTGCAGGCCGCGGCCGGGCGCTACAGCGAACGGTTCCTCGCCGCCATCGACAGCGCGCTGGCGGTGAAGCCGGAGGAGCGCACGCAGTCCATCGGTGATTTGCGCGCGGCGCTCGGCCTGGAAGGCGCCGCCGCCGCGCCGCGGCCGCTCGCGTCCCCGCCCGCGCGCGTACCCGCCGACGCGCCGGCACCCGCCCGTCGCAAGGCGCCCATGCTGGCCGGGGCCGCGCTGGTGGTGCTGGCGGCGCTCGGTGCGGGGGGTTATGCACTGTGGTCGGGCGATCCGGCGCCTGCGCCGGTCGCCGAGGCGCCGCCGGCACCGGCTCCGACGGCCGCGGTCCAAGCACCGGCCCCCACCCCCGCGGCCGAGGCGCCCGTCGCCGCCGTGCCGGCGCACTTCGACCCGGTGCAGGAGATGCAGCGCATCGTCGCCGCACAGACCCCCGGCTTCACCGTCGAAGGCGCGACCACCCAGCCACAGTTCCGCATCGGCCAGGACCACCTGGGCCTCACGGTCACCTCCGCGCGCGACGGCTACCTCTACCTGCTGCTCGCGAGCACCGACGGCCTGTTCCTGCAGCTCTACCCCAACGACAAGTCGAAGAACAACCGCGTGCGCGCCGGCCAGGTGGTGTTGCTGCCCGAGGCGCATTGGGCGCTCGAGACCGCCGGGCCGCCGGGCACCGATCACTTCCTCGCCATCGTGTCGGCCGCGCCGCGTGATTTCGCTGCCACCGGCATGACCCGCGACGCCGCCTTCGGCTTCGGCGAATTCCCGACCGGCGCCGGCCTCGAGGTGCTGCGCCGCCACAGCGGCACGGGCTCGCCCTACGCCGGGCGCGCGGTGTGCGAAGGCGCCGCGCCGTGCGACGAGGCCTACGGCGCGGCCTATTTCTCGGCCGTCGAAGTGCCTTAGGGCGTCGCGATTCACAAGACCACAGGAGGCTTCATGGACGACAACACCTGGACCGCCGATTTCGGCGAACTCGGCCCCACCCCACCCACCTGGGCACCCAAGCGGCCGGTGCGCATCGCGGTGCTCGGCGACTTCAGCGCCGGCGCGGCGGCGGGGCGGCTCGAGGTGGGCGCCGAGCTTGCCGCGCGCAAGCCGCTGCCGGTGGAGTTCGACAACCTCGAAGACACGCTGGCCCGCCTGGCTCCGACGCTGACGCTGCCGTTGGGTGACGGCGGCGAAGGCGTGACCATCGAGTTCGCCGAGCTCGACGCCTTCCATCCCGATGCGCTGTATCGCGAACTGCCGGTGTTCAAGGCGCTGGCCGACCTGCGCAAGAAGCTCAACAACACCGCGACCTTCGCCAAGGCCGCGGCCGAGGTGCAGTCCTGGGCCGGTGGCGGCAAGAAGCGCGCTTCGCGTGCGCGGCCCAGGCGCTCCAAGGGCGGTGCGCCGGCCGCGGACGCCAAGCTGAGCGACTTCGCGCGGCTGGTCGGCGCGGGCGCCCAGGCGCCGGCGCTGCGGGTGGACGGCGCGGTGGACGCGCTGCTGCGCCGCGTGGTCGGCCCCTTTGTGGAGAAGGCGCCCGACCCGAAGCGCGAGGCGCTGGTGGCGACCGTGGACAACGCGCTGTCGGATGCGATGCGCGCCGTGCTGCACCAGCCGGAGTTCCAGAACCTGGAGTCACTGTGGCGCGGCGTGGACATGCTGCTGCGCCGCATCGAGACCGGCCCCGCGCTGCAGGTGCACCTGATCGACCTCTCGGCCGACGAGTTCGCCGCCGACCTGAGCAGCGCCGGCGACCTGAGTGATTCCGGCCTGTACTCGCTGCTTGTCGACAAGCCGGCGCAGGAGAAGAACGGCGGCTATTCGCTCATCTGTGGCCTTTTCAACTTCGAGGCCACGCCGCCGCATGCCGAGCTGCTGGGCCGGATGGCGAAGATCGCCGCCGCGGCCGGGGCGCCGTTTGCCACCGCCATCACCAGCGACGCCTTCATGGACGCCAGGCGCGCGCCGCATCCGCTGGTGGTGCAGGCCATGGGCGCCCTGCGCGGCCTGCCCGAGGCGGGCGCGCTGGCGTTGTTGTCGCCGCGCTTCATGCTGCGCCACCCTTACGGCAAGCGCAGCGACCCGATCAGCAGCTTCGCCTTCGAGGAGTTCAGCGCCGCCGACGGCCTGCGCGGCATGTTGTGGGGTCATCCGGCGTTGATCGCCGCGGCCATCCTGGCCGCGCCCACCGGCAAGACCTTGTCCATCGGCGACATTCCCTTCCACTACTTCACCGACGCCGACGGCGACCAGATCGCCCTGCCGTGCACCGAGCGGCTGATTGCCGCCGACACCGCGGCCCGCCTGCGCGGCTTCGGCATCACCGCGCTGATGGCGCACAAGGGCCAGCCGGAACTGCGCCTCGCCGGCCTCGAGGCGGTGGACGGCTCGCCCCTCGCCTTGCAGGTGGTGCGCACCCAGGCCGCGCGCGTCGGCGTGAGCACCAGCGTGGGCACAGGCGCGAAGGCCGCCGGCAAGCCCGCGGCCAGGTCCGCAGCGGCCCGCCCGGCGGCTGGTGAGGCGCTGGCGGGCGACGAGGAAGTCGACCTCGCGCTGGACGGCGCCGGCGGGGGCGATGAGGTGGCCGGCGGCGACGACGACCTCGACGCGCTGCTCGCAAGCCTCGGCGGTGACGGCAGCGACGACGGCGGCGAGGCCGCCGAGACCGACCTCGGCGCAGAGGACGACGTGATGGACCCGGAGCTGGCCGAGCTGCTGAAGTCGCTGGAGTAGCCGCCGGCCGCCGCGTCGCGCGCCGGTAACTAACCTGAAACGCCGGGTGCGCCCGGCAGATTCACGGCACTATTTCGCTGCGGCGCGGGTCCATGCACATCGGCCGGGCCACGGCTGCGGCGCCCAGCCCTCCCGGGGGCGGGCCGTACAATCCGCCGGTTTTGCCCATGCTCTTTCGCAGGGCCTGCCTACAGAGGAATCCACGTGTTCATTTCCGAAGCCTTCGCCCAAGACGCCGCGGCCGGCGGTGCCAACTCCGTGTTCGGAAGCCTCGGGGGCATGCTGCCCATCGTGCTGATGTTCGTGGTGCTGTACTTCGTCATGATCCGGCCGCAGATGAAGCGCCAGAAGGAGCACAAGGCGATGATCGATGCCCTGGCCAAGGGCGACGAGGTGGTGGTCGGCGGCGGCGTGCTCGGGCGCGTGTCCAAGCTGGGCGACAGCTTCCTGCACGTCGAGGTGGCCCAGGGCGTGGAGATCCAGGTGCAGCGCGCCGCCGTGGTCCAGGTGCTGCCCAAGGGCACCTTCAAGTAAACACTCCCGGCCCGCCGCGCGCCGACACGCCTTGCGGCGTGCCGGTGGGCGCGATATGGCGGGCCCGCCTGCAGGAAAGGCAGCATGAACCGCTATCCACTCTGGAAGTACGCGATCCTGGCGTTCGCGTTGCTGGCCGGCCTCATCTACACGCTGCCCAATTTCTTCGGCGAAGCGCCCGCGGTGCAGGTGAGCAGCGGGCGGGCGACGGTCAAGCTCGATGCCGGCACGGCCACACGGGTCGAGCAGATCCTGGCCCAGGCCAACATCCAGCCCGACTTCGTGCAGTTCGACGGCACTTCGGTGAAAGCGCGCTTCGACGACCTGGACACCCAGCGCCGCGCCAAGGAGGTGCTGGACCGTGCGCTCAACACCGACCTCGAGAACCCGGACTACATCGTCGCGCTGAACCTGCTGTCGCGCTCGCCGGTGTGGCTGTCCAACCTGCGGCTGCTGGGCGCCGAGCCCAAGCCGATGTACCTGGGTCTGGACCTACGCGGCGGCGTGCACTTCCTGATGCAGGTCGACATGAAGTCGGCCCTGACCAAGCGCGCCGAAGCGCTCACCGGCGACATCCGAACCATGCTGCGCGACAAGAACCTGCGGCATGCGGGCATCGCGCGCGACGGCAACAACGTCGAGGTGCGCTTTCGCGACGCCGACACCATGGCGCGCGCGCGCGACGTGCTTGCCGACCAGCTGCCGGACCTGCAATGGACGCCGATCGCGGACGCCGGTGACTACCGCATCGCCGGCGTGCTCAAGCCGGAGGCCGCGCGGCGCGTGCAGGAAGCCGCCATCAAGCAGAACATCACCACCTTGCACAACCGGGTGAACGAGCTCGGCGTGGCCGAGCCGGTGATCCAGCAGCAGGGCGCCGACCGTGTGGTCGTGCAGCTGCCGGGCGTGCAGGACACCGCCAAGGCCAAGGACATCATCGGCCGCACCGCAACGCTGGAAGTGCGCATGGTCGACGAGAGCACCGAGGCCACGGCCGCCGCCATCGGCACCGGGCCAGTGCCCTTCGGCACCGAGCGCTACATGGAGCGCGGCGGCCAGCCCATCATCGTCAAGCGCCAGGTCATCCTCACCGGCGAGAACCTCACCGACGCGCAGCC
>JBIQKU010000125.1:0-10459 GCA_044506225.1 Rubrivivax sp.
GTCCACCGTGCCGCCCGAGCGCCTGGGTCACAAGGCGCTGGCGGTGAACCTGTCGGACCTCGCCGCCTGCGGCGCGAAACCGCTGGCGTTCACGCTGGCGCTGGCGCTGCCGCGCGCCGACGAGGCCTTCGTCGCCGGCTTTGCCCGCGGGCTGTTCGCACTGGCGGAGGCGCACCGCATCGAGCTCGTCGGTGGCGACACCACGCAAGGGCCGCTGAACATCTGCATCACCGCCTTCGGCGAAGTCCCCGCCGGCCAGGCGCTGCTGCGCTCGGGCGCACGCGCCGGCGACGATGTCTACGTGAGCGGCACGCTGGGCGACGCGCGCTTGGCGCTCGAAGTGCTGCGCGGCGCGCTGTCGCTGCCGGGCGAGGCCTTCGACAGCGTGCGCACGGCGATGGAGCAGCCGCAGCCGCGGGTGGCGCTCGGCATGGCGCTGCGTGGCGTGGCCAGCAGCGCGATCGACGTGTCCGACGGGCTGCTGGGCGATCTCGGCCACATCCTGAAGCGCTCGAACGTCGGCGCCACGCTAGAGGTCGACACGCTGCCGCGCAGCGCCGTGCTCGCCGCCCAGGTGCCGGCCGTGCAACGGGTGTGCACCCTGTCGGGCGGTGACGACTACGAGCTTGTGTTCTCCGCGCCGCCACGCCATGCGGCGCAGGTGCAGGCCGCCGCCACGGCGGCCGGAATCGCGGTCACGCGCATCGGTCGCATCGACGCCGAGCCGGGCCTGCGCCTGGTCGACGGCCGCGGTGCCGCACTGAACGAACACTTCCCGTCCTTCGACCATTTCGCATGAGCGATCCCGGCGCCACGCTGAACACCGCGGCCGCCGCACCGCTGCGGCCCACCGCCCGCTTCATGCTGCGGCATCCGGCCCACCTGCTGGCGCTCGGCTTCGGCAGCGGGCTCGCGCCGGTCGCGCCGGGCACCGTCGGCACCTTGTGGGGCTGGCTCAGCTTCGTCGTGCTGGACCCGCTGCTGGGCGATGCGCAATGGGGGCTGCTGATCGGCCTGGGCCTGGTGGCCGGTCTCTGGGCCGGCATGGTGACGGCGCGCAACCTGCGCATCCCCGACCCGAGCGCCGTCGTCTGGGACGAAGTGATCTCCTTCTGGCTGGTGCTGTGGCTGGTGACGCCGGCCGGCTTCTGGGCGCAGGCGGCGGCCTTCGGCCTGTTCCGCTTCTTCGATGCCGCCAAGCCGGGCCCTGTGGGCTGGGCCGACCGGCGCTTCAAGCTGCGCCCGGGCGAGCGCATCGGCTGGGCGCAGGGCCTGGGCATCTTCTTCGATGACCTGGTGGCCGCCGGCTGCACGCTGCTGGTGATCGCCTTGACGACCTGGTTGTGGAGATGGCTGTGAACGAACTCGACGACCGCAGCGCGGCGCTGGTGCGCACGCTGGCTGCGGCACTGACCGCACGCGGCGCCCGGCTGGCCGCCGCCGAATCCTGCACCGGCGGGCTGATTGCCGCGGCCTGTACCTCGGTGGCCGGCTCGAGCGACTGGTTCGAGCGCGGCTTCGTGACCTACTCGAACGAGGCCAAGACCGAACTTCTGGGCGTGCCCGCCGCGCTGATCGACACCGAGGGCGCCGTCAGCGAGCCGGTGTCCCGTGCCATGGCCGAAGGCGCCCTGGCCGCATCGCGCGCCACGCTGGCGGTGGCGGTGACCGGCATCGCCGGGCCGGGCGGTGCGCGCCCCGGCAAGCCGGTGGGCACGGTGTGGCTTGCGATCGCCGCGCGCGGCGCGCCCGCGCAGGCGCGGCGGCTGCAACTCGACGGCGACCGGGCCGCGGTGCGCCGGGCCACGGTGGTGCAGGCGCTCGAAGCGCTGATCGACGCGCTGGCCGCATGAGCATTCTTCTCGCCACCCGCTTCGACCCGCAGACCCTGGCCGAGTGGCGCGCCCTGCTGGAAGCGGCGCTGCCGACGGAGCGGTTTCTCACCACGCTGGCCGACCCCGACCGCGCCGGCGTGGAGATCGCGCTCGTGGCCAACCCGCCGCCGGGCGCCTTGCAGGGCCTGCCCGGCCTGCGCCTCATCCAGTCGATGTGGGCCGGGGTGGATGGGCTGCTGGCCGATGCCACGCTGCCGCCCGATGTGCCGCTCGCGCGCATGGTCGACCCGGCCATGAGCGCCGCCATGGCGGAAACCGCGCTGTGGACCGTGCTCGCCCTGCACCGCGGCTTCTTCGACTACGCCCGCCAACAGCAGGCGCAGCAATGGCGCGTGCTGCCGCAGCGCCGTGCCGACGAGGTGGCGGTGGCCGTGCTGGGCCTCGGTGCCATGGGGCGGGCCTGCGCGACACGCCTGGTCGCGCTCGGCTATCGGGTGAACGGCTGGGCCACGCGGGCTGCCACGGTGGAGGGCGTGGTCGTGCACACCGGCGAAGCCGCGCTCGATCACCTGCTCGGCAGCTGCGACATCGTGCTCAACCTGCTGCCGCTCACGCCGGCCACACGCGGGCTGTTCGACCGTGCCCGCTTCGCGCGCATGAAGCCGGGCGCCGGCCTCGTCAACCTGGCGCGCGGTGCGCATGTGGTGGAGGACGATCTCATCGAGGCGCTGAACGCCGGGCGCCTGCAGCACGCGGTGCTCGATGTCTTCGCCAGCGAACCGCTGCCGCCGGGGCATGCGCTGTGGTCGCATCCGCGGGTGACCGTGCTGCCGCATGCGGCCGCACAGACCGATCTGCGCAGCGCCACGCGCGTGGCCGCGGCCAATGTGCGGGCGCTGCGCGAAGGCCGCGCCGTCGCCCACCTCGTGGACCGCTCGCGCGGCTACTGAACGCGACGCCGCTCAGGCGCGCAATGCCAACCGCGGGGCTTCGGCCGTGCGGCCGGCGGCCGTGCTCTGCAGCAGCATCAGCACCAGGCGTCGCAGCCCTTCCCAGGGCTCGGCCGGCCAACCCGGGTGGCGCAGGCCCTTGACCAGGCCGTCGCACACATGGGCCGCGTCCAGCAACTGCGCCATGGCGTTGTCGGTGAGCAGCGGCAGCGCACGCTCGAACAGGCGCTCCTTCGCGCCCCACACCCGCGCCTCGCGCAGCGCCATGGGCGGCGGCTTGCCGGCGGCCACGGCCTGCTTCACGCGCTCGAGCGCGCGGATGTCCTCGGCCAGCGTCCAGTGCACCAGCACCGCGGCCTCGCCCTCGGCGCGCAGGCCGTCGAGCATGCGCAGTGCGCGTGCCACCTGGCCGGCCAGCACCGCCTCGCCGAACTTGAAGACGTCGTAGCGGGCGACGTTGAGCACCGCCGACTCGACCTGCTCCAGGCTCAGTTCGCCCGGCGGATACAGCAGCCCGAGCTTCTGCACCTCCTGGTGGGCGGCGAGCAGATTGCCTTCCACCCGGTCGGCGAAGAAGGAGAGCGTCCGCTCGCCTGCCTCGCCGGCCGCCACCCGCTGTCCCTGCACCGCCAGGCGCTGCGCGATCCACTGCGGCAGCGCACGCCGGTCGATGGGGTCGATGCGGATGCTGATGCCCGCGCCGTCCAGCGCGCCGAACCAGGCGCTCTGCTGCTGCTGGCGATCGAGCCGGCCGAGCGTGACCAGGGTCACCACCTCGTCCGACAGCTGGGCGCAGTAGCGCTGCAAGGCCTCGGAGCCGTCCTTGCCCGGCTTGCCCGACGGAATGCGGATCTCGATGAGCTGGCGCTCGGCGAACAGGCTCATCGCCTGCGACGCGCCCAGCAGCCCGCTCCAGTCGAAATGCGCGCCGGCCACGGTGTGCACCTGGCGCTCGCTGTGGCCGCGCGCGCGGGCGGCGGCGCGGATGGCATCGGCCGCCTCCTGCATCAGCAGCGGCTCGTCGCCGTGCAGCGTGTACAGCGGGCGCAGCCCCTTGGCCAGGTGCGCGGCGAGCTGGTCGAGGCGCAGTTGCATCGCGGCCTCCGGCTCAGAGCAGGCGCAGCGCGGCCAGGCGGCGCATCACCTGGTCGGCGATGTCGTTCTCCATGGCCCGGAACAGCAGCGCTTCTTCCTGGCGCTTGGCCAGCGCAATGGATTCGCTGTAGCTGATGTCGCGCGTGAGCAGCAGTTCGGCGGGCCGCGCGAGCACCGTGCCGCCGGAGGTCGCCAGGCTGTAGACCAGGCGCACGCGCAGCTGCACTTCGCGCACCTGGGCGGCGGCGGTGGTGGCCACCACCACCTGCTGGCGCTCGTCGGCCAGGGCCTTCAGCACCACCTGGGCCTGCGAGGTGGCCTCGACCAGGCGGGTCGTCGGGCTCGCGGCGATGCGCCGGCCGATCTCGGCGGCCAGCGGCGAACGCGGCGCGAAGCCGGTGAGCGCGATGGTCTCGAAACCGAATTCCGGCGCCCGGCGCAGCTCGAAGCCGCAGCCGGCAAGCAGCGACGCACAGGCCGCCAGCCACAGGCGCCGCTGCATCAGACGACCACGTTGACCAGGCGCCCGGGCACGATCACCACCTTCTTCACCGGCTTGCCTTCGGAGAAGCGGGCGAAGTCGGGGCTGGCCAGCGCCGTGGCCTCGATGTCGGCCTTGTCGGCACCGGCGGCCACCTTGATGGCGCCGCGCAGCTTGCCGTTGACCTGCAGCATGAGTTCGACCTCGTCGCGCACCAGCGCGGCTTCGTCGACCTCGGGCCAGGGCGCGTCCAGCAGGTCGCCGAACACGGCGGCGTAGCCGAGTTCCTGCCACAGCACCCAGGTGGTGTGCGGGCAGGCCGGGTAGAGCGCACGCAGCAGCACGCCATAACCCTCGCGCAGCGCGGCGGCATCGCCGGGTGCCTCGCCCTTGAAGGCCTCGAGCGCGTTGAGCAGCTTCATGCCGCCGGAAACGACGGTGTTGTATTGCATGCGCTCGTAGTCGTAGCTCACCTGACGCAGCACGGTGTGCACCTCGAAGCGCAAGTCCTTGGCCGCGGCGCTCGGCGAGCCGCCCACCTCGCCCGCGGTGCGGATCGCCTCGGCATGCCGGGCGCCGAAGGCCCACACGCGCCGCAGGAAGCGGCCGGCGCCTTCGACCCCGGCGTCGTTCCATTCCAGCGTCTGCTCGGGCGGCGAGGCGAACATGACGAACAGCCGCGCGGTGTCGGCGCCGTAGCGCTCGATCAGCGCCTGCGGGTCCACGCCGTTGTTCTTGGACTTGGACATGGTGGTCCAGCCCTCGTAGGCCACCGGCTGGCCGTCGCGCTTGGCCGTGGCCGAGACCACCGCCGCATGCTCGTCGCGCACGATGTCCAGGTCGTGCGCCCAGAAGTACTCCTTGCCGCCCTTGTCCTGCGTGCGCACGAAGGCCTCGTTGAGCACCATGCCCTGGGTGAGCAGCTTGACGAAGGGCTCGTCGATGCGCACGAGCTTCAGGTCGCGCATCACCTTGGTCCAGAAGCGTGCGTACAGCAGGTGCAGGATGGCATGCTCGATGCCGCCGATGTACTGGTCCATCGGCATCCAGTACTGGGTGCCCGCGCCGACCATGGCGTCGTCGAGCTGCGCATCGCAGTAACGCATGAAGTACCACGACGAATCCACGAAGGTGTCCATCGTGTCGGTCTCGCGCCGTGCCGGCTTGCCGCAGGTGGGGCAGGGCACGTTCAGGAAGGCCGCATGCTTGTTCAGCGGGTTGCCGGAGCCGTCGGGGATGAGGTCTTCCGGCAGCACCACCGGCAGGTCCTTCTCGGGCACCGGCACCGCGCCGTGCTCCTCGCAATGGATGATGGGGATGGGCGTGCCCCAGTAGCGCTGGCGGCTGATGCCCCAGTCGCGCAGCCGCCAGGTGGTCTTCTTGCCGCCCAGGCCCTTGTGCTCCAGCGCCTTGGCCACGGCATCGACGGCCAGCGGGTATTCGAGGCCGCTGAAGTTGTCGGAATTGATGGTGACGGCGCGCGACTTGTCGGCGTACCAGTCCTGCCAGTGCTCGTAGCTGAACGTCTCGCCGTCCACCGCGATGACCTGCAGGATGTCCAGGCCGTACTTCTTGGCGAAGGCGAAGTCACGCTCGTCGTGGCCGGGCACGCCCATCACCGCGCCGTCGCCGTAGCTCATCAGCACGTAGTTGCCCACCCACACCGGCACCGGCTCGTCGGTGAGCGGGTGCGTGACGACGAGGCCCGTGGGCACGCCCTTCTTCTCCTGCGTGGCCACCTCGGCCTCCGTCGTGCCGCCGGCCTTGCATTCGGCGATGAAGGCGGCCACCTCGGGGTTCGTCGCCGCGGCATGCGCGGCGAGCGGATGCTCGGGCGCGACGGCGCAGAAGGTCACGCCCATGATGGTGTCGGCGCGGGTGGTGAACACGTACAGCCGGCCGTCGCCCACGAGCGTGCCGTCGCTCGCGCGGATGCCGTGCGGGAAGGCGAAGCGCACGCCCTCGCTGCGGCCGATCCAGTTCTCCTGCATCAGCTTCACGCGCTCGGGCCAGCCGGGGAGCTTGTGCGTGACGTGGTCGAGCAGCTCGTCGGCGTACTTCGTGATGTTGAGGTAGTAGCCCGGGATCTCGCGCTTCTCGACCGGCGCGCCCGAGCGCCAGCCGCGGCCGTCGATCACCTGCTCGTTGGCGAGCACGGTCTGGTCCACCGGGTCCCAGTTGACGACCTGCGTGCGGCGCTCGGCGATGCCGGCCTCCAGCATCTTCAGGAACAGCCACTGGTTCCACTTGTAGTAGTCGGGCGAGCAGGTCGCGACCTCGCGGCTCCAGTCGATGGCCAGGCCCATCGCCTGCATCTGGCCCTTCATGTAGGCGATGTTGTCGTAGGTCCACTTCGCCGGCGGCACCTTGTTCTTCATCGCCGCGTTCTCGGCCGGCAGGCCGAAGGCGTCCCAGCCCATGGGCATCAGCACGTTCATGCCCTTCATGCGCAGCTGGCGCGTGAGCATGTCGTTGATGGTGTAGTTGCGCACATGGCCCATGTGCAGCTTGCCGCTCGGGTAGGGCAGCATCGAGCAGGCGTAGAACTTCGGCTTGCTCGCATCCTCCGTCACACGGTAGGCGTCGCGCGCATTCCATGCGGCCTGCGCGGCACGCTCGATCTCGTTGGGGCGGAAGTCTGGGGTCATGGTGCGGCGAGCGCCGGGCGGCCTCGCGAACGGCCTCGAAAAGGGAGGCCGATTATAGGAAGGCACCCCTTGGCGACAGGGGCTGCACGCCCTGGCCGCTCAGCGCGCCGGCGCGCTCGCGGCCGGTGCGGTGACGAAGCCGATGCGGCTCAGTCCCGCGGCGCGAACCATGGCGATGAGCGAGGCCACCTCCCCGTAGGGCACGCGCTTGTCGGCCCGCAGCTGCACCTCGGTGTGCGGCTCGCGCGCCGCGGCTTCGGCGAGCTGGGCAGCGAGCTGCTCGGGGCTCACGCGCGCCTCGCCGAGGTACAACCGGCCATCCGCGTCAAGCGCGATGCCCAGCGTGTGCGGCGTCTCGCTCGGCGGCGCGGCCTCGCCCACGGGCAGCTCGAGCTTCAGGCTTGCACCCATGAGCGGCGCGGCGATCATGAAGATGACCAGCAGCACCAGCATCACGTCGATCAGCGGCGTCATGTTGATGTCGCTCATCGACGGCGCGCGTGTGCTGCGCCGAAGGCGGCCGAAGCTCATGCGCGCTCGGGCGCCTCGGCGGGCCCGGCCAGCATCTCGCGCAGGTCGTGCGCAAAGCCTTCGAGTTCGGCCTCGCAGGCGGCCACCCGCTGGTTGAAGACGTTGTAGGCGATCACCGCGGGAATCGCCACCGCGAGGCCCGCGGCCGTCATCACCAGCGCCTCGCCCACGGGCGCGGCCACGCGGTCGATGGACATCGCCCCGGCCCCGGCGATCGCCACCAGCGCGTGGTAGATGCCCCAGACCGTGCCGAACAGGCCGATGAAGGGCGCAGTCGCGCCGATGGAAGCCAGCATCACCTGGCCGGACTGCAGCGGCCGCAGCGCCGCCTGCAGCGCATCGCGCAGGCGGCGGGTGAGTTGGGATTGCCGATGGCCGCTGCCCTCCAGCGTGCCGGCCGCCGGTGCCGCCACTGCAGCGGCCAGCAGCGGCGACAGCACCGCCTCACGATCGAGCTGGCGCACGCGCACGGCGGCGGCGTCCACATCCGGCGCGGCCCAGAACGCCGGCACGGCGGCCGCGATGTCACGGCGCACGCGGCGCAGCAACCAGGCCTTCCAGACGATCACCACCCAGGCGCTCACCGACATGGCCAGCAGCAGCAGGGCCACACCGCGGGAGATCGCATCGCCCTGCTGCCAGAAGCTGTGCAGGCCGCCCACCGTGTTCAGCCGATGCCCAGCACCGCACCCATGTCGAACAGGCCGGACGCGCGTCCGACGATGAAGCGTGCCGCGCGCAGGCTGCCCTGGGCGTAGGTCGCGCGGCTCGAGCTCTTGTGCGTGACCTCGATGCGCTCGCCGGTGCCGGCGAACAGCACGGTGTGGTCGCCGACGATGTCGCCGCCGCGCACGGTGGCGAAGCCGATGCTCGACGGATCGCGCTCGCCGGTGACGCCACGGCGGTCGTAGACGGCGCAGTCCTTGAGCTCGCGCCCGAGTGCTGCGGCCACCACCTCGCCCATCGCGAGCGCCGTGCCGCTCGGGGCATCGACCTTGTGGCGATGGTGCGCCTCGATGATCTCGATGTCGTAGCCCTCGCGCAGCGCGCGGGCGGCCATCTCGAGCAGCTTGAACACCACGTTCACGCCCACGCTCATGTTGGGCGCCATGACGATGCCGATGTGCTGCGCATGCGCGCCGATCTGCGCCTTCTGCTCGGGGCTGAAGCCGGTGGTGCCGATCACCGCCTTGATGCCCAGCTCGCGGCACACCGCCAGGTGCGCCATCGTGCCCTCGGGCCGGGTGAAGTCGATCAGCACCTGCGCCTCGCGCAGGCCGGCCTGCAGGTCATCGGTGATGACCACGCCGCATTCGCTGCCGAGGTAGGCGGTGGCATCGTGGCCGATGGCCGGGGACGACGGCCGGTCGAGCGCACCGGCCAGGGCGAGGTCGTCGGCGGCCAGCACCGCCTCGATCAGCATGCGGCCCATGCGGCCGGAAGCGCCGGCGATGGCGATGCGAAGCGGGGGCCGCGCGGCGGCGGAATTCGCGGTGGCGTCCATGCTCAGCGCGGCTCGAGCGGCGGGTAGCTGCGCGGTGGCGCGCTGGGCTCGGCCTCGGCGGCCGGCGGCTTGGGCGGCACCGGCAGCGCCTTGATCTGCTCGTCGGTCAGCGCGAGCGGCGGCGCATTGCGGTCGGTCTTGAAGGTGTCGATGGAGGCGACGAACTCACGTTCGCTCGGCAACTCGCCGCCGGTGTCGATGCGCACGAACTGTTCACCCTCGAAGTAGACGACGATGCGCCGGTCCTGCGGCTCGGCGCCCTGGCGCCGGATCGAGAACACGTAGTCCCAGCGGTCGGTGTGGAAGGGGTCGGTCAGCAGCGGCGTGCCGAGCACGTCGCGCACCTGTGCGCGACTCATGCCGGGCCGCAAGCGGGCGACCTGCTCGCTGGTGACGACATTGCCCTGCACGATCTCGACCCGGTAGGGCGTGATGATGCCGAGGATGTTGTCGGACGTTTGCAGCGACTGGCAGCCGCTGGCCGCGAAGGCCGCGGCAAGTGCCAGCGGCACAGCGGCGCGGCGAGGGCGCAGAAAGGGTGGCATGGCAGACGGCTCGGCGCGCGAAGAGGGTGCGCCAACCTCGATATGATCGAACGATTCTAGCGGCTGGCCCCACGCCGCATGTCTTGTGGAGGGCACCATGACGCAAGCCGAAGAACTCAAGAGCAGCGGGCTGAAGGCCACGCTGCCCCGCCTCAAGATCCTCGAGGTCTTTCAGAAATCCTCGCAGCGCCACATGACGGCCGAGGACGTCTTCAAGGTGCTGCTGGCCGACGGCTCGGACGTGGGCCTGGCGACCGTGTACCGCGTGCTGATGCAGTTCGAACAGGCCGGCCTGCTCTCGCGCCACCACTTCGAGGCCGGCAAGGCCGTGTTCGAGCTGAACGAAGGCAAGCACCACGACCACCTGGTGTGCCTGGACTGCGGCTGGGTCGAGGAATTCGTCGACGCCGAGATCGAGAAGCGCCAGCATTCCATCGCCGTCGCTCGCGGCTTCGAACTGCAGGATCACGCCTTGTCGCTGTACGCGAACTGCATCAAGAAGGACTGCCCGCACCGCCCGAAGAAGTAGGCCGGCGCCCCGAGGCGCTCAGACCTCGCCGCGCCCGAGCGCGCGCTGGTGGCGCTCGATGAACTCGCGGTAGGTGTCGATGCCCCGCAGTTGCAGGATGGTGTTGCGCACGGCCGCCTCGACCAGCACGGCCAGGTTGCGGCCCGCGTCCACCGCGATCACCACCTTGCGCACCGGCACGTCGAGGATCTGCTCGTACAGCGGCTCGTAGGGCAGGCGCTCGAACTCGCGCTCGAGCGTTTCCTTGCGCACGAGGTGCACCATCAGCTTGAGCCGCATCTTTCGGCGCACCGCCGTCTCGCCGAAGATGGCCTTGATGTCCAGCAGGCCGATGCCGCGCA
>JBIQKU010000126.1:0-10302 GCA_044506225.1 Rubrivivax sp.
TGTTTGCTCAAAGAATTGAAGTGAACTTCACTTCAGTGAGCGTTTAAGGTCCAGTGGACCTTGAGTTCCGCGATTGCTCGCAGTTCTCTTGGCACCCGCCTTCAAACGCCCACGCTTATCGGCTGTTAGTTTTTAAAGAGCTTTGCCTTTCGGCGTCTGCTGTTGACTTGTTGTCATCAGCAGAGAGAGCGATTATGACTTGTTTTTTAAATCCTTGTCAAACACTCTGCTTTTCTTTTTCTTCGCTGCTCTTGCTTTCGTCCCGTCGTTTCCGCCGGGGAAGGTGTTTGCCGCGAAGACAACGACTGTAGCACGTTCGCCGCGCCGTGCGCAAGCCGTCGCGAAAAAGATGACGACAGTCAGCCAGGGCCGTCCAGATCCCGCCTGATGCGGCGCAGGGTGGCGAGCGCTGCCTGCGGGTGCTCCGCATCGAGCACGGTGTTCAGGTGAGGGGCCCAGTAGCGCGTGTCTGCGCGCAGCACGCGCTGCTTCACCGCCGCGATCTGGGCCGGATGCATGGAGAAGCTGCGAAGCCCCATGGCGAGCAGCAGTTCGGTAAAGGCCGGGTCGCCCGCCATCTCTCCGCAGACGCTGACGTGCTTGCCGGCACGGCGCGCCTGGGCGATGGTGCTGGCAATGAGCGACAGCACGGCCGGATGCCAAGGGTCGTACAGGTGCGCCACCGCCTCGTCCGCACGGTCGATCGCCAACGTGTACTGGATGAGATCGTTTGTGCCGAGCGAGACGAAATCGAAGCACTCGAGGAAGCGCACGATGGACACCGCCGCCGCCGGCACTTCGACCATCGCGCCAACCTCCACATCGGTGTAGGGCTTGCCGGCATCGTCCAACTGCCGTTTCGCCTCCGCAATCAGCTCCAGCGTCTGCCGCGCCTCGCTCAGGTGCGCCACCATGGGGATGAGGATGCGGACCTTCCCGTGCGCACTGGCGCGAAGGATCGCGCGCAGTTGCTGGCGAAACATGGACGGCTCCGACAAGCTCCAGCGAATGGCACGCAGGCCCAGCGCGGGGTTCAGCGCATGCTCGTGGCGCAGTTCGCTCATGGACATGCGGTCGAGCGGCTTGTCCGCCCCGATGTCGACGGTGCGGATGGTGACGGGCATGCCCTTCATCGCATCGACCGCCGCGCGATAGACCTCGAACTGTTCGTCTTCGCCCGGCACTTCGTCGCCGCGGTTCATGAACAGGAATTCGGTACGAAAGAGGCCGACACCCACGGCGCCGGCTTCGACGGCCGCCGGGGCGTCGGTGGGCATCTCGATGTTCGCGAGCAGCTCGACCCGCTCGCCGTCGAGCGTGACCGCCGGGGTGTGGCGCAGCCGCGCAAGCCGCTCGCGCTCGAGCTCGCTCTGGCGCTGGCGGAAGCGGTATTCCTCGAGCACGATGGGTGACGGATCGACGACGACGATGCCCTGGTCGCCGTCGACCACGATCCAGTCATCCTGCCGAATGAGTCGGCTCGCTTCCCGCGCACCCACCACCGCGGCGATGTCCAGGCTGCGCGCGACGATGGCCGTGTGCGAGGTGCGCCCGCCCACGTCGGTCACGAAGCCGGTGAACACGCTTCGCTTGAACTGGATCAGGTCGGCCGGCGCGATGTCGTTGGCGATGAGCACGAGCGGATCCTCCCCGCCGAAGTCACGCTGTCCCGGCGCCACTGCCGGCGTCAGCGACGCTCCGGCGCCGCGTGCCATGGCGCGCAGCAGCCGCTCGACCACCTGTTCGAGGTCCGCCTTGCGCTCGCGCAAGTATGCGTCGTCCATCTCGTCGAACTGCCGCGCCAGCACCTCGAGCTGCGCAGACAAGGCCCATTCGGCGTTGTACCGGCGCTCCCGGACCCAGCGTTTTGTGGCGTCAATCAGCGCCTCGTCGTGCAGCAGCATGAGGTGCACTTCGAGCAGCGCGGGCAGCTCGGCCGGTGCGTCGGCCGGCAGGTCTCGCTTGAGACCGCCGAGTTCGGCGGCCACCGTGTCGCGCGCCTCGCGCAAGCGGTCGATCTCGCGCTTGACATCGAGGTCGTCGACGAAGTAGTGCGCGACGTCGACACGCCCCGAGGCGACCAGCACGGCGCGGCCGATGGCCACGCCCCGCGACACGGGCAAACCGAAGACCTGGAAGCTCATCGGTCGATGCTACTGCGCCGCGCGAGGCGCCCGGGGCCGCTCGCCCCGCGGCTACTGCCCTTCGCCGAACTTGTCTTCGATGAGCGCGAGCAGGGCGTCCATGGCCGCCTGCTCGTCCACGCCCTCGGTCTCGATCTCGACCTCGGCGCCGAGGCCCGCTGCGAGCATCATCACGCCCATGATGCTCTTGGCATTGACGCGCCGGTCGTTGCGCGTCATCCAGACATCGCAGCGAAAGCTGCCGGCCAGCTTGGTGAGCTTGGCGGAGGCGCGCGCATGCAGGCCGAGCTTATTGCTGATCGTGACGGACTTGCGGAGCATGCGCGCCTGATTCGATGGGATTCGGAGCCTGCGCCACGCTCAACGGCACGACGCCCTGCGAGGCGCCGGCGAGTGCACGCGCAGCGACGATGTCGAGCGGTTCGTTGGCATAGGTCAGCGCACGCCAGAGCATGGGCACGTTCACACCGGCGATGAGCCGCACGGCCCCGCCGCCTTCGGCGCCGGCGATGCGCTGCGCCACGTTGCAGGGCGTCGCGCCCAGCACGTCGGTCAGCACCAGGACGTCCGGCCGCCGCGCTCTCGCGAGCGCCTGGCGAGCGAGCGCCTCGATCTCGTCCAGCGGCAGGTCCGCTGGCACGTCGAGGGCCTCGATGGCCCGGACCATTCCGGGAAACGCATGCGCCGCGACCGACTTGAGCGCCGACGCCAGCGGCGCATGGGCAATGATGAAGAAGCCGACCATGTGCAAGGATTATCGGCAGATCGCCTCGCGCTCCGGCCGCATGCCGGAACCGGCGCGCCTCGCAGGGCGCAAAAACCACAGCCGCATCGCAAACCTCACGGCAGGTTCAGCGCGGAGAAGAAGGTCTCCACCGCGGCCGCATCCGGGCCGGCGCCGACCACCGTCGCCTGATAGACGCGCACGCCCTTGACGAAGAAACCGACGTGCTCGCGCACGTTGTTGCCACGGGCGTCGCGCCCCTCGACCTCGAGCCGTTCGGCCAGCGGATTCGGCGTCATGCCGGGCACCGCCATCGCGCCGAGCACGCGCGGCTCGCCGCCAAGGTTCGCCGCCGCCGCGCTGCGCAGCGCCTCGAGCGTGGGGCCCACGCGGCGCGGGTCGCCGACGTCGGCGTGCACGAGCGCGTAAGTCACCGCGCCGGTGGTGCAGGCGCTCAGGTCCAGGGTCAGTGGGCCGCCGGCGAGGTCGATGGTGCGCCGCATGTGCTGCGGCTTGCAGGGAAACAAGGCGACGGCGCCACTGTCGGCCGGGCGCACCTCTCGCCAGTCCAGCGCTGGCGAGCAGCCCGCGAGAACGAGGGCCGCGACGGCGCTTCGGCCGATTCGTTCGGCGATCATCGGCGGATTATCCAGCCGACATGACGCACGACCCCGGCAGACGCAGCGCCCCCTCGACTCGGGGGTAATCCGCGCCAGCATCTGGCCTTCTGTGACAGCGGCGTGAACACTATGCGGCCGATCGCGAGGCGCTCTCCCGCCCGATCGGCTGCAGCCACCGCTCTACCCGGCCGCCCGCGCTGCCACAGCGGCCCCCCAGAACAACAAGGCGTGACATGGACATGTCCGACATCGACCGCAGTGCCGCACCCGCGCGCGAGACCGCGCCGCCGCGCCCGGCCGAGCCGCTGGACGCCGTCGAGGACGCCGCCCATTGGCGCGAGGTGGTGAGCGCCGTGGGCACCGACGTCGCCCACCCGCTGACTGCCGCGCTCGAGCGCATCACGACGCTGATCGCCACTGGGCGCATCGACCGCGCCAGCTTGCGCGCGCTGCGCGACGAGGTGGTGCAGGCACGCCATGCCGGCATGATTGCCCAGCAGCTCGCGCGCTTCGCCGCGGGCCGCCTGCGCCAGACGCACGAGCGCGTCTCCCTGGCCGACGTGGTGAACACGGTGCTCGCCCACCGCCACCAGGAACTTCAGGCACGCGCCGTCAGGCTGCGGCCGCTGGATCGGCCGGCCGAGGTGCTGGTGGACGCGTCGCTCGTCTTCAGCCTGGTCAATGCGCTGCTGGATTGGGCGCTGCGGCATGCGCATGGCGGCATCGAGTTCGCGATCGAGATGTCGTCCTGGCCGGTGCAGGCCCGGCTGACCTGCCGTTTCGCCCTCCAGCCGCCCGACGACCCCGCCGACGAGGCCGATGGGTGCACGCGCGGCACGCCGACGCCGGGATTGGATTCGCTCGCCTGGCGCATGGTCGAACAGGTGGCCCGCACCATGGCGCTGCCACTGTCGCGCGAGGTCCGGGCCGCCCAGGTGGTGGCCGCGGTGGAATTCCCGCGCACCGTCAACGACCAGCTTGTGGGCGAACAGCTGCTCGAGGGCGTGAGCAGCATCGAGCTCGACAGCGGCTTCTCCTCCACCCTGAACGCCCGGCCGCTCGCCGGCAGCCATGTGCTGGTGGTGGCATCGCGCCGCGACATGCGCGTGCGGGTGCGCGATGCGATCCGGCACATGGGCTTGCTGGTGGATCTGGTGTCGTCGCTCGACGACGCGATGGACTTTTGCCGCGAGGGGCTGCCCGACGCGATCATCGTCGAAGGCATCCTCGCCGGCGAACGGCTCAGGCGCCTGCGCGAGCAGGTCGGCGCCGACGCGCCCGACCTGCCCTTCATCAACATCATCGAAGAGGGCAATGCCTTCCAGATGTCGGGCTTCGACGGCGCCTCCATGGGCCATGTGGGCCGGGACGCGATCGAGAGCGCGCTGCCGTCGGTGCTGTTGTTCGAGCTGTCGCGCACGCAGTAGCGTGCGGCCTCAGTGCGAGGCTCAGTGCGGCTTGCGTGGCCGCCGGAAGCTGCGCGGCCGATAGACGTTGCCCTCGCGATCGAGGTCGCCGCGGCGAGCGCGGCGGATGGCCTCGTCGGCCGCCCGCGCCGCCGCCCTGGACGAGGCCCGCCGGCGCAGCAGCCGCCCGAAGCCGGCACGCACGCGTTCGAAGGCACGCATGACCGCCCGGTCGAACTGCCAGCGCCGCGTGGGGCTCAGCACCAGCCGCAGCAGCAGCACGACGCAAGCCGCCAGCACCAGGCCGGCGAATATCGCTTCACCCACGGCCATGGTTCAGCGTCCCGAAAAGACCTTGCGCAGCAGCGCACTGCCGGTGCCAGCGGGGTCCTGGCGGATGCGCCGCTCCTCCTCGCCGATGGTGAGGAACAGCCCGTCCAGGGCCTTACCGGTCACGTACTGTTCCACGCTGGGATGCCGGCCACTCAGCAGCCCGAAGCTCGAGGCCTTGGCGACGACGCCGTTGTACTGCTGCGCCAGGTCCAGGCGCTGCGTGGCCTGCGTCACGACGGGAAGCAGACGCTGGCTGAGCGGCTCGCGCGTCTTGGTCGCGAAGAAGCGGGTGGCGGCATCGTCCCCACCGCGCACGATCTGCACCGCGTCCTCCACGCTCATGGACTTCACCGCGTTGACGAGCAGCAACCGAGCCTGCGGCATCGACGCTTCGGCGGCGCGGTTCATGGCGGTGACGAGTTCGTCCAGGCGCCGCTGCTGGCCGGCCACGCGGAAGAGGCTGGACGCCTGCTCGAGGAACCCGGGCAGCGGGATGCGAACTTTCGGGTTGCCGAGGAATCCATCGGTGCGGCCGAGCACGCCGACCGCCGCGACGGCGGCACGTTCCAGCGCCGCGCGCACACCCGTCACCGCATCGCGCTCGTTCAGCGCCGCACGCGCTGGCAGCGCCAGCCACGCGGCGCATGCGGCCAAGGACCCTGACATAAACTTTCGTCGTTGCATCGCAGCACTCCCATGAAACACAGCCGTCTCCTCATCGCCACCGTGGCCGCTGCCGCCATCGGCCTGACAGCCTACCTGACGATGGGTTCGATCAGCCATGCGCAGGCGCCGAGCGTCGCCTACACGCTGCTCGACGGCCGCACCTCGACAACGGACGCGCTGCGCGGCAAGGTGGTGCTGGTCAATTTCTGGGCGACGAGCTGCACCACCTGCGTGAAGGAAATGCCGCAGATCGTCGCGACGTACGAGAAATACAAGGACCGTGGCTACGACACGCTCGCGGTGGCGATGAGCTACGACCCGCCCGCCTACGTGGCCAACTTCGCCGAGACGCGCAAGCTGCCCTTCGGCGTGGCGATCGACAATACCGGCCTGATCGCCAAGAGCTTCGGCGACGTGCAGCTCACGCCGACCAGCGTGCTGATCAACAAGCGCGGGGAAATCGTCAAGCGCTACGTCGGCGAGCCCGATTTCGCCGCGTTGCACGCGCTGGTCGAAGAACTGCTGGCCGAGACCTGAGCAGCGGCCGCGTCGGCCCGACGCCTCAGCGCCAGAACACGAACCACACGAAAAGCAGCAGTGCGACGGCCGCGGCCGTCTGCAGCGGCCGCTCGCGCCACTGCTGCAGGAAGCTCCCGCCGTCATCCGCATCGTCGACGCCGGCGCTGCGCGCCTCGGCCTCCATCTGCCGCGCCCATTCGCGCCGCCGCGACAGGTCCCCTTCCAGCGCCGCCAGCTTACGCGCCCGCACATGCGGCGCGGGTGATCGTTCATGGGCGCGCAGCGCCTGCGCCAGCACGCCAACGCTGCGCTGCGCCTCCCTGAGGCTCGCGGCAGCCAGCGTGGCGGCGCAATGCCCGCACTGCAGCGGCTGGCCATCGGGCAGCGGCGCGCCGCAGGCCACGCAGTGCAGCGACGCATGGCGCGCGGCGGTGCGGTGCACCGCGTGCTGCTCGGTGGCGCCGTCCGGATCCAGCGCGGCGGCCAGGCGGGCAACGTCGACCATGCCGGGCAGGCTGTCGCAATGGCTGCAGCGTACGTCGCTCGCCTCGAGCGGCGCGCCGCAGTTCAGGCAGGTAAGCCCGTCGGAGCGGCGTGCGAGCGCCGCGCGGTCGGCGGCGGTCAGCGGCCGGATCAGGCCCTTCTCGCTCAGGAACTGGGCAAAGGTCTGGTAGGCGCCGTGGCGGCGGCGGCATTCGAGCTGGAGGGTGCGTCCCCAGCGGGAGACGTTGTGCACCGGCTTGACACCGCCGGCACAGCGCGGGCAGCGGGCGTCGCCGAGGGTGTGATGCGGCACGGCATGGGCCGCCGCCATCGCGTCGATCAGGGACAGCGTGCCGCTGCCGCTCAGGCGCACTGATTCGAGCGCGTCGAACCACACCAGGTGGCAAGGCGCGCAGACGTCGACCTCGACGCTGCGCCCGTAGTGGCCGGCGAACACGATGGCCTGCATGGCGCCGCCGCAGTTGCCGCAGCGAAGGGCCGCCTCGACCAGCGGCGCGGCGGGCTCCGGCAACGTGGCGCCCGCGTTCATGCGGCAGTGGTGGGCGTGTGCATGGCGCGACAGTATCCGTGCCGCTCAGCGCCGCGACCGACCGGCCGTCGTGAGCTATGCCGCGGAAAGCCGCGTGGATGCGGCCCGCAGCCGTCGCCGCCTAGGCAACGCCCGCGGCGTGCGCCTGCTGGTCAGCGTGGTAGCTGGAACGCACCATGGCGCCCACGGCCGCATGGGTGAAGCCCATGGCGGCGGCCTCGCGCTCGAACATGCGGAAGGTGTCCGGATGCACATAGCGGCGCACCGGCAGGTGGTGGCCGCTCGGGGCGAGGTACTGGCCGATGGTCAGCATGTCGATGTCGTGCGCGCGCATGTCGCGCATCACCTGCAGGATTTCCTCGTCGGTCTCGCCCAGGCCCACCATCAGGCCGCTCTTGGTCGGCACGTGCGGCGCGAATTCCTTGAAGCGCTTGAGCAGGTTGAGCGAGAAGGCGTAGTCCGAGCCCGGTCGCGCTTCCTTGTACAGGCGCGGCGCCGTCTCGAGGTTGTGGTTCATCACGTCCGGCGGCGCAGCCTTGAGGATGTCGAGCGCACGGTCCATGCGGCCGCGGAAGTCGGGGGTGAGGATCTCGATGCGCGTGTTCGGCGACAGCTCGCGCACCGCGCGGATGCACTCGACGAAATGCCCGGCGCCGCCGTCGCGCAGGTCGTCGCGGTCGACGCTGGTGATCACGACATAGCTCAGCTTCAGCGCGGCAATCGTCCTGGCGAGATTGACCGGCTCGTCCTTGTCCAGCGGGTCGGGGCGGCCGTGGCCGACGTCGCAGAACGGGCAGCGACGGGTGCACTTGTCGCCCATGATCATGAAGGTCGCCGTGCCCTTGCCGAAGCACTCGCCGATGTTCGGGCACGAGGCTTCCTCGCACACCGTGTGCAGCTTGTGCTCGCGCAGGATCTGCTTGATCTCGTAGAAGCGCGTGGTCGGCGAGCCGGCCTTGACGCGGATCCAGTCGGGCTTCTTCAGCACCTCGGCCGGCACGATCTTGATCGGGATGCGCGCCGTCTTGGCCTGCGCCTTCTGCTTGGCGCTCGGGTCGTAGGCGGGCGCGGGCGTGTCGAGGGGGGTCTGCATGGGGTCGGTTCCTTGGGCGGCCGCTCAGGCGCGCGGGGCGAGATGGGCGGCGAGCCGGCTGCCCAGACGCTGGGCGGCATCGGCCCAGTCGGCAGCGACGTTCAGTGTAGCCAGATCGATGGTGGCAAGCCCTGCGTAGCCGCAAGGGTCGATGCCGCGAAACGGCGCCAGGTCCATGGCCACGTTGAGCGCCACACCGTGGTAGCTGCAGTGGCGGGAAATCTTCACGCCCAGCGCGGCGATCTTGCCGAGACCGGCGAAGGCCGCATCCGCCCCCCGGGCCACCCCTTGGCGCTCGCGTGGCGCCACCGCCTCCAGCGGCGCATGACCGAAGGGGTCGGCCAGACGCACATAGATGCCGGGCGCCCCGGGCACGCGGTGGCCGGTGACACCGTAGCTCTCGAGCGTCTTGAGCACGCAGTGCTCGAGCCGGTAGACGTATTCCTTGACGTAGATGCCCAGGCGCCGCAGGTCGATGAGCGGATAGGCCACCACCTGGCCCGGCCCGTGGTAGGTGACCTGGCCGCCGCGGTTGGTCTGCACCACGGGAATGGCGCCGGCGTCGTGCACATGCTCGGTGCGCCCGGCAATGCCCTGGGTGTAGACGGGCAGGTGCTCGCACAGCCAGATCTCGTCGGGCGTGTCGGTGCGCCGCGCGGCGGTGAAGTCGCGCATGCGCTCGACGGTGTCGGCGTAGTCGACGCGGCCGAGCGTGCGCACGAGGGGCATGTTCATGCCGAGAGCCTAGCGGCCCCGGCCGGCGGCACGGCGCTTGCCGGACCGCCGCCATGCCAGCCGAACCGAATGTCTCCCTTGCCGACGAACATGCGGCCGGCGGCACGGTGCTGCTCATTATCGACATGATCAGCGACTGGCGCTTCCCGGATGCCGACAAGCTGCGGCCCGTGGCGCTGCGGCTCGCGCCGTGCATCGCCGCGCTGAAGGCACGCTGCCGGGAGGCCGGCGTGCCCGCGATCTACGCCAACGACAACCGCGGCCTGTGGCGCTCCGACCTTCGCGACGTGGTGGAAAGCTCGCTCGCTGCCGGCGGCGACGGTGCACGCATCACGCAGGCGCTGCAGCCCGACCGCGACGACTACTTCATCCTCAAGCCCAAGCATTCGGCCTTCTTCCTCACGCCGCTGGAACTGCTGCTGCAGCACCTGAAGGCCCACCGGCTGATCCTCACCGGCGTGGCCTCCGACCAGTGCATCGCCACCACCGCGGTGGACGCGCGCATGCGCGACTACGAGGTCATTGCGCCGCGCGACTGCATCGGCACGCAGACGCGCGAGCGCGACACACGCACGCTCGTGCATTTCGACGAGGCACTGCGTGTGCCCACGCCGCTCGCGGCCGAGGTCGACCTGCCGCAACACGCCGACCCGGGCGGCGCTCAATAAAGCACGCGGCAGCGGATGGTGCCCGGCACGCTGCACATCTCTTCCAGCTTCTCCCGCGGCGCGTTGCCCTCCACGTCGATCACCACGTAGCCCACTTCCTCGTTGGTGCGCAGGTACTGGCCGTCGATGTTGATGCCGGCCTCGGAGAAGCGCTCGTTCACCGCCGCCATCACGCCCGGGACGTTGCGGTGGATGTGCAGCAGGCGGGTGCGCCCCGTGTGCTCGGGCAGCGCCACCTCGGGGAAGTTGACGGCCGAGACGGTGGAGCCGTTGTTGCTGTAGCGCAGCAGCTTGGCCGAGACCTCCCGGCCGATGTTGGCCTGGGCCTCGCCGGTGGAGCCGCCGATGTGCGGCGTGAGGA